>JBDTCP010000126.1:0-10766 GCA_039923555.1 Nitrobacter sp. | reverse complement strand
TTCTGATTGTATTCGCCGACCTCGGGATGGGTGCGCAGCACGCTGTCCATCGCCTCGAACATGTCGCGCATGCGCTGCTCGGAGACCGGGCTCTCGACGACGACCACGAGCTCCGGCTTGTTCGATGACGCCCGCACCAGTCCCCAGCTGCCGTCCTCGGCCGTCACCCGCACGCCGTTGACGGTGACGAGATCGCGGATCGGCTGGCCGGCGACCTTTTCGCCCTTCGCCTGCGCCGCCTGGAAATGCTTCACGACATCATCGACGATGCCATATTTGGTTTCGTCCGAACAGTGCGGCGACATGGTTGGGGACGACCAGGTTTTGGGCAGCGCGTTCTTCAGATCAGCCATGGATTTTCCCGGCGCGCGATCGAGCATCTCGCAAATCGCAATCGCCGAGATCAGGCCGTCGTCGTAACCGCGGCCGAGCGGCGCGTTGAAGAAGAAGTGGCCTGATTTTTCGAAACCGGCCAGCGCGCCGAGTTCATGGGTGCGGCGCTTCATGTAGGAATGGCCGGTTTTCCAGTAAGTCGTCTTGACGCCCTGCTTCTGCAACACCGGATCTGTGACAAACAGGCCGGTCGACTTCACATCGACCACGAAGTGCGCATCCTTGTGGATCGCCGACATGTCCCGCGCCAGCATCACGCCCACCTTGTCGGCGAAAATTTCCTCGCCAGTGTTGTCGACCACGCCACAACGGTCGCCATCGCCATCGAAGCCGAGTCCGACATCGGCCTTGTGTTCGAGCACCGCGTCGCGGATCGCGTGCAGCATCTTCATGTCTTCGGGGTTCGGATTGTACTTCGGGAAGGTGTGATCGAGTTCGGTATCGAGCGGAATCACCTCGCAGCCGATCGCCTCCATCACGGCCGGCGCGAAGGCGCCCGCCGTGCCGTTGCCACATGCCACGACCGCCCTGAGCTTGCGCTTCAGCTTCGGACGCTTGGTCAGGTCGGCGATGTAGCGCGCCGGAAAATTCTCGTGGAACTGATAGGAGCCGCCGACCTTGTTGGTAAAGGCGGCGTTGAGCACGATCTCCTTCAGCCGGGTCATCTCGTCGGGCCCGAAGGTCAGTGGCCGGTTGGCGCCCATTTTGACGCCGGTCCAGCCGTTGTCGTTATGCGACGCCGTCACCATCGCGACGCAGGGCACGTCGAGATCAAATTGCGCAAAATACGCCATCGGCGTCATGCACAGTCCGATATCGTGGACCTTGCAGCCGGATGCCAGCAGGCCGGAGATCAGCGCGTATTTGATCGACGACGAATAGCTGCGGAAATCATGACCGGTGACGATTTCCTTCTTCTGGCCGAGTTCGGCAATCAGCGTGCCGAGCCCCATGCCCAGCGCCTGAATGCCCATCAGGTTGATTTCCTTTTCGAACAGCCAGCGCGCGTCGTATTCGCGAAAGCCGGTCGCCTTCACCATCGGCTCGGATTCATAGGCATAGGTGTTCGGCGCCAGAACGGGTTTTGGCTTCGGAAACATACATGGCCTCGCAAGGAAAGGGCGTGAACGCAAGAAAGCGCAGCCATAGCGAATGCCATGGCTGCTGGAAAGGCGGGAGCCAATCCGTGCGCGACAAATACGGCTTATTTTGCAATTGGCGGCAACCGGAGTGGTTTGAGCCGACAATAACGATCAGCGCCGGTCTATTGTTCCAGCACCATCCTGCCGCTGGCGTATTCGAAGCGCTTGAGTTTCGACAGGAAGGACAGGCCAAGCAGATTTTCCGACAACGCCTCGTCGGGCAGGATCATCGCGTCGACGTCACGCACAACGAGTCCACCGACGTCGACCATCGCGAGCCGGGTACGCGCCGCCTTGATCTTGCCGTTGGCCGTGGTCACCGTCGCATTGTAGTCGTTTTGCGCGGGCCTCACGCCGATCCGCGCCGCCGATGTTTCATTGAGCGCGATCACCGACGCACCGGTATCGACCATGAAGCCGATGCGCTGACCGTCGATCCGCCCATCGGTCTGGAAGTGTCCGCGGCCGTCGCGTGCGATGCTGATGCTGCGGCCGCCCGCCTGCGTGTTATCCTGAATCGCGGCGAACGCCGTCTGCTGCGCCGGCGTTGTAGCCCGCGCCGCCGCGGCCACGGTCATCTTGTCGGCCACTTGCGCCATATAGGTGCCGGTACCGATCAGAAGCGCGGCAAAAATCATCATATTACGCATACGCATACTCACTGACAGGCCGCGACGACTATCGCGATCTCACCACAGGTGCGGGCTTGCCGCGATCAACGACGGCCGTGAAGCCTGCTATTTTGACGAAAAGGATGAGCGAAGCGTTAACGCTCCGGCATTCAGCTTCCGCGCGGCTTGACCCGTCGCGTCGGCAGCGCATTCGCCGGATCGTCCGGCCAGGGGTGCCTGGGATAACGCCCGCGCAGATCTGAACGCACGACCGCGTAACTGCCGCGCCAGAATCCCGGCAGGTCGCGTGTCACCTGCACCGGGCGATGCGCCGGCGACAGCAATTCCAGAACCAGCGGCACCTTGCCTTGCGCGACCGAGGGATGCGCCGTCAGACCGAACAATTCCTGCAGCCGGACAGCAACGGTCGGCCCTTGCTCGGCTTCATAATCGATCGCCAGCATGGTGCCGGTTGGCGCCTCGAAATGCGTCGGGGCCTCGCGCTCCAGCCTCGCGCGCAAATTCCACGGCAACAGCGCCATCAGGGCATCCGACAGATCGCCCGCCGAAAAATCTTTCAACGACGTCTTGTCGGAAAGCGCGGGCACCAGCCAGGTTTCGATTTCGGCGGCAAGTTCCGCATCGGAGAGATCGGGCCACTCCTCGTCCTCCGCCGCGTGCAGGAACATCACCCGGTTGCGCCACTGTTTCAGCGGTTTCGACCACGGCAGGCGATCCAGCCCAGCACCCATCATGCCTTCGGCGAATGTACGCGCGGTCTCCATCGAGGGGACGACCGCGAGCGGCGCCTCGGAGAGCGTGATCGCATGCAGCCGCTTGCGCCGCCGCGCCCGCAACGCCATTGCCGCGCGGTCGAATGTAATTTCATCGTCGGCTTCGATCTGGTCTGCGAAGCGTTGCTCGATTTCGGCCTGCGTGATCGGCGCTGCCATCAGGATGCGGCCGGTGGCGGCGGTGCCGGTCAGTTCAGCGACGGCGATATAGGGCATCCGCGCCAGTGCCGATGCCTGATCGACCGACGCGCCCCGGCCGTTGGCGAGCACGAACGACCCGTTGCCGCGGTTGCGCGCCACGCGATCGGGAAACGCGAGAGCGAGCATCACGCCAATGGATGGAAGCTGCCCATCTCGCGCCTGCTGTTCGTGTTGATTTTGAAGGAAGCGCCCATTCCCCCCTCCCCCTTGCGGGGAGGGGTTGGGGGTGGGGGTCGTGAAGTTGGAAGCCTTGCCAGTAGACCCCCCTCCCCGACCCTCCCCCGCCTTGCGCAGCAATTGCTGCGCTGGGGGGGAGGGAGAAGAAGCCACACCGCGCGGCACGGCCTGCACGTTTCCACGACCCCCCACCCCCTCCCCACCAGAGGGGGGAGAGGCAAGAGCAGCGGCCACCTGCGATGCCCACCGCTCCGCAAGCTGCCTCGCGCTCGTGGCGCGCGGGGAGCGGTCGCGGCGAAAATTGTCGAGTCGCAAATCGAGATCGACGCTGTCGCCGCCGAGCCCGCGCTCGGTCAGAACCGCCGCGATATCGGCGGCCTCGCGGCCCGCGCCGAGACGATGCGAATCCACGATCATGCGCGCAAGCCGCGGCGGCAGCGCCAACGCGCGCAGGCTTTTGCCTTCTTCGGTGATGCGGCCATCGGCATCGAGCGCGCCAAGCTCGCGCAGCAGGCCACGGGCCTCGTTCAGCGCAGGCGCAGGTGGGGAATCGAGAAACGTCAGCGTCTCGGGATCGCTGACGCCCCATTGCGCAAGATCGAGCACCAGGGTCGACAGATCGGCGCTGAGAATTTCCGGCTGAGTATAAGCTGCGAGCGATGCCGTTTGCGGCTTGTCCCACAGCCGATAGCAGATGCCGGGCTCGGTGCGGCCGGCGCGGCCCCGGCGCTGATCCACCGCGGCGCGCGAAGCGCGGATCGTCTCGAGCCGCGTCAGCCCGATGTCCGGTTCGTAGCGCGGCACCCGCGCCATGCCGGAATCCACCACGATACGCACGCCTTCGATGGTCAGCGACGTCTCCGCGATGGACGTGGCCAGCACCACCTTGCGATGGCCTTTGGGGGCCGGCGCGATGGCGCGGTCCTGCACCGTAGCGTCGAGTGCGCCGAACAGCGACACGATCTCGATGCTCGCATCATGCACGCGCTCACCGAGGAAATTCTGGGTGCGGCGGATTTCGGCGGCGCCCGGCAGGAACGCGAGCACCGAACCTGCATCCGCGCGCATCGCCGTCGCGATCGCGTCAGCCATCTGCCGCTCCAGCGGCGCATCCGGCTTGCGGCCGAGATACCGGGTTTCGATCGGGAAGGCGCGGCCCTCGCTCTCGATCACCGGCGCATCGCCGAGACGTTTTGCGATCCGCGCGCCGTCGATGGTCGCGGACATCACGAGGATGCGCAAATCCTCGCGCAGGCCGGACTGCGCGTCACGCGCCAGCGCGAGCCCCATGTCCGCATCGAGCGAGCGCTCGTGAAACTCGTCGAACAGTACCGCCGCGACGCCGGTCAGTTCGGGGTCGTCCAGTATCTGCCGCGAGAAGATGCCTTCGGTGACGACCTCGATGCGGGTCGCACGCGAGACTTTCGAGCCGAAACGGACGCGATAACCGACAGTGCCGCCGGTGCGCTCGCCGAACGTCTTCGCCATCCGCTCCGCGCTGGCGCGCGCCGCGATCCGGCGCGGCTCCAGCACGATGATTTTCCGGCCCGTTGCCCAGGACGCATCGAGCAGCGCCAGCGGCACGCGCGTGGTCTTGCCGGCGCCGGGCGGCGCCACCAGCACCGCGGTATTGCCCGCGTCGAGCGCGCGCCCGAGTTCGTCGAGCACGGCGTCGATGGGAAGAGGCGCGTCGAATTTTCGGGTCACCGTCTCAGGTCCGTCACCACCCGCGAAAGCAGGTGATCCAGTGGAGGCAGGTTTCAATGATTTGAAATGCGAGACGTACTGGATACCCCGCCTTCGCGGGGTATGACAGCCGGATTTGCGACCCGGCGACCCGCGATGGTTAGACCCTCGATGGTTAATGGTGCAGAGCGATCATATTCCGCTGAAACCCGGCACATTATTTGATTGGGGAAAGGAGAATGAAACCGATCCTCCTGTAAACGCGTCCCATCGCGCCGAAAAGAGACACCGATGACCGGAAACGGCACAGCCACGCTGAAAAATGAACGGGTCGACTGGATCGACTATGCCAAGGGCATCTGCATCATCATGGTGGTGATGATGCACTCGGTACAGGGTGTGGAAAAGGCCGCCGGACAGGACGGCTTCATGCATCTGGTGGTCGAATTCGCAAAGCCGTTCCGGATGCCGGATTTCTTCCTGATTTCCGGACTGTTCCTACCGCTCGTCATCAACCGCGACTGGCGAACCTATCTCGACCGCAAAGTCGTGCACTTCGCCTATTTCTATCTGCTGTGGACCGCGATCCAGTTCGGCTTCAAGGCACCCTCGTTCGCCGCCGACGTGGGCTGGCCGGGCGTCGTCCATCTCTATCTGATGTCCTTCATCGATCCGTTCGGCACGCTGTGGTTCATCTATCTGCTCCCCGTGTTCTTCGTCGTCATCAAGGCCACGCGCCGGATTTCGCCGTGGGCGATCTGGGGTGCCGCGGCCGCCCTCGAGATGGCGCACATCTCCACCGGCTGGACGCTGATCGACGAATTCGCCGCGCGCTTCGTCTACATCTATTCCGGCTATCTGTTCGCAAATTATGTGTTCGCGCTATCGAACCGCGCCCGCGCCAATCCGGCACTGGCGCTGGCGGCGCTCGTGCTCTGGGCGGTCACGAATGGCGGCCTCGTCTATACCGGCGCCAGCGAATGGCCTATCGTCTCGCTCGCACTCGGCCTTGCCGGCGCCTGCGCCATCATAACCATCGGCACACTGCTGGCCAAAATGCACTGGCTTGGCTTCGTGCGCTATTGCGGCGAGCATTCCATCGTCATCTACCTCGCCTTCTTCCTGCCTATGGCGGCCTCCCGCACGATTCTGTTGAAAGCGGGCATCATCCACGATATCGGCTTGGTGTCATTGATCGTCACCATCGTCGGCGTGATCGGCGCGGTACTGATCTGGTGGGCCTGCCGCAACACGCGGCTGAACTTCCTGTTCGAGCGCCCCGACGCCTTCTGGATCGCGCCGAAGAAGCGCGCCGCCGCGCTTCAGGCGGCCGAGTAAGCGGCTCCATCACAGCGCGCCGAGTCAAGACCGGAACGCGGCGATTTTGCTGGCAATGGCGCTCCGCGGGGGGTGCTATCGGCGGCAAAAATCCCTAAGTTGCGGGCATGCTGAAAAAGCCCGCTGCCACGAAACCTGCCGCCACCAAGCCCGCCGCCGTGAAGGACCCCGCCGAAAAAGCGACGGCCACAGCGGCCGACATGAAGGGCCGGCACGTCTTTCTGGTCGACGGCTCTTCCTACATCTTCCGCGCCTATCACGCGCTGCCGCCGCTGAACCGCAAATCCGACGGACTGCAGGTCAATGCCGTGCTCGGCTTCTGCAACATGCTGTGGAAGCTGTTGCGCGAGATGCCGAAGGGTGACAAGCCGACCCATCTTGCGATCATCTTCGACAAATCCGAGATGACGTTCCGCAACACGCTTTATCCCGACTATAAGGCGCATCGGCCGCCCGCGCCTGAGGATCTGATTCCCCAATTCGCGCTGATCCGCGAAGCGGTGCGCGCGTTCGACCTGCCCTGTATCGAGCAGGGCGGGTTCGAGGCAGACGACCTGATCGCGACCTATGTGCGCGAAGCGTGCGCGCGCGGCGCGACGGCGACAATCGTGTCCTCAGATAAAGACCTGATGCAGCTCGTCACCGATTGCGTCACCATGTACGACACCATGAAGGACCGCCGCCTCGGCATCCCCGAGGTGATCGAGAAATTCGGCGTGCCACCCGAAAAAGTCGTCGAGGTGCAGGCACTGGCCGGCGACAGCGTCGACAACGTTCCCGGCGTGCCGGGCATTGGCGTCAAAACCGCGGCGCAGCTCATCAACGAATACGGCGACCTCGAAACGCTGCTGGCGCGAGCCGGCGAGATCAAGCAGCCGAAGCGGCGTGAATCACTGATCGAGCACGCGGAGAAAGCGCGCATCTCGCGGCAACTTGTGCTGCTCGACGACAAGGTCGCGCTCGACGTGCCGCTGGATGAGCTGGCCGTGCACGAGCCCGACGCCCGCAAGCTGATCGCCTTCCTGAAGGCCATGGAATTCACTACGCTGACCAAGCGCGTCGCGGATTATTCCGAGGTCAGCGCCGCCGAGATCGAGCCGGATGCGAAAAACGCGAGTGGCGCATTTTCAAAAGCTGTGGCCGATGAGATCGATGCCCATTCTGCTCCCTCCCCCCTTGCGGGGGAGGGTCGGGGTGGGGGGGCCATATCAGGCGACCTCTTTGGCTCACCCCGCTCCCTACCCCTCCCCCGCAAGGGGGGAGGGAAGGTGCAACATGCCGGGAGAAGCCAGACCCGAGCAGATGGTCAACTCCTGACACCTCAAGCCCTCGCCGCGGCCCGTCTCGAAGCGGTGCGCAAGCTGCCGGTGCAGAGAGACAAATACGAAACCATCCGCACGCTCGACCGGCTGCAGGACTGGATAGCCCGCATCGAGGACAATGGACGTTTCGTCGTCGAGGCGCTGGCGCCGTCGATCGATCCGATGCAGGCGGACATGGCTGGCATCGCCATCGCGATTGAACCAAACGATGCCTGCTACATACCTTTCAATCACAAGCAGGCAGGCGAAGGCTCTGGCTTGTTCGCCGCCGGCATTGCGCCGGATCAGATCGCGGTGCGCGACGCGCTGAAGCTGCTGAAGCCGATACTCGAATCCAACGGCCATCTTAAAATCGGCTTCAACGTCAAATTTACTGCCGTACTGCTGGCCCAGCACGGCATCGTCATGCAGAATCCCGACGACGTCGAGCTGATCTCCTATGCGCTTGATGCCGGACGAGGTTCGCACGATCTCGAATCGCTGGCGCAGCGCTGGCTCGGTCACCCGGCCTTGAACTATGGCGAATTGATCGGCAGCGGCAAAGGCAAGCTCGCCTTCGATCAGGTCGCGATCGATCGCGCCACGGCTTACGCGGCGGAGTACGCCGACCTGACCTTGCGGCTTTGGCAGGTGCTGAAGCCGCGGCTGGTCGCCGAGCGCATGAATGCGGTCTACGAGACGCTGGAACGGCCGATGATCGCGACGCTGGCGCGGATGGAGCGGCGCGGCATCACCATCGACCGGCAGGTGCTGTCGCGCCTGTCGGGTGAATTCGCGCAGACTGCGGCGCGGCTGGAAGCCGAAATCCAGCAGCTTGCCGGCGAGCCGATCAATGTCGGCAGCCCGAAGCAGATCGGCGACATCATGTTCGGCAAGATGGGCTTGCCGGGCGGCAGCAAGACCAAGACCGGCGCATGGTCGACCTCGGCGCAGATCCTCGATGAACTCGCCGAACAGGGTCACGACTTCCCACGCAAGATCCTGGACTGGCGTCAGGTCTCCAAACTGAAATCGACCTATACCGACGCGCTGCCGGAATACGTCAACCCGCAGACCAACCGCGTACACACGACCTATGCACTTGCCGCCACCACCACGGGGCGGCTGTCGTCGAACGAACCGAACCTGCAGAACATCCCGGTGCGCAACGAAGAGGGACGGAAAATCCGCCGCGCCTTTATCGCCACACCCGGGCACAAGCTGGTCTCGGCCGACTACTCCCAGATCGAGCTGCGGCTGCTCGCGGAAATTGCCGACATCCCCGTGCTGAAACAATCGTTCCGCGACGGGCTCGACATTCACGCCATGACCGCGTCGGAAATGTTCGGCGTGCCGGTGAGGGGCATGCCCGGCGAAATCCGCCGTCGCGCCAAGGCGATCAACTTCGGCATCATCTACGGCATTTCCGCCTTCGGCCTCGCCAACCAGCTCGGCATCCCGCGCGAGGAAGCCGGCGCCTACATCAAGAAATACTTCGATCGCTTTCCCGGCATCCGCGCCTACATGGACGCGACCCGCGATTTCTGCCGCGAACGCGGCTACGTCGAAACCCTGTTCGGCCGCAAATGCCACTACCCGGACATCAAATCACCGAACCCGTCGCATCGCGCCTTCAATGAGCGCGCCGCGATCAATGCGCGCCTGCAGGGCTCGGCCGCCGACATCATCCGCCGCGCCATGGCGCGAATGGACGATGCACTGGCAGCAAGGAAACTGTCCGCGCGGATGCTGCTGCAGGTCCATGACGAACTGATCTTCGAGGTACCCGACGACGAAGTGGCGGCGACGCTGCCGGTGGTGCAGCATGTGATGCAGGACGCGCCATTCCCGGCAGTGCTGCTGTCGGTCCCGCTGCAGGTCGATGCCCGCGCCGCCAACAACTGGGACGAGGCGCATTGAAAGATCTCGCATCCACGCCGCCATCAGGCCGGAATAACAAACGATCCCACATCGGCACTGGAATCTCGCCGGTCCGCCCGATAGATTGCGCGACGGTTCATCAGAGAGATTATCATCCGTGCCGAAGTCAGCCTCCCGCGCCCGCCTTGCCGAGATCATCCGCACGCGCTCGTTCGGGCGCGGCGATATCACCCTCGCCTCGGGCCGCAAGAGCGACTTCTACTTCAACCTGAAGCCGACCATGCTTGACCCCGAGGGCGCGGCGCTGCTCGCGGAACTGAGCTTCGAGGCGCTCAAGGACGACAGGCTCGACTATATCGGCGGCCTTGAGATGGGCGCGGTGCCGCTCGCCGGCGCCATCGCGCAATTGTCGTGGCTGAAAAATCAGCCGATCGCCGCGTTCTTCGTGCGCAAGAAGCCAAAGGAACACGGCGCGCGGCTAGCGGTGGAAGGTCTTGCCAAGGGCGAGAGCCTGAAGGGCAAGCGCATCGTCATCGTCGAGGACGTCACCACCACCGGCGGCTCCGCCATCAAGGCGGTGGACTCTGTGCGCGAGGCCGGCGGCGAGATCGTGCTGGTATTCACCATGGTGGATCGCGAGGAAGGCGCGGCGGAAACCTTCGCGCAGGCCGGCGTGCCGTTCCGCGCACTGTACAAGGCGAGCGAGTTCCTCAACCCGTAATCGCCTGCCTGCCGATTGCAGTTCACTTCCTAGCGCCCGACGATGACGCCGATGACGTTCGGCGCCGACAAGTATTTTTCCTCGATCGTGGCGCGCGCCGCTGCCCTGTTCTCCGGCGTCAGCAGGCCGCGCTTCTCGGCCAGAATCATCCAGCAATAGCCCCACCAGTCGGTCAGCATCCCCATGTCATCGACGAGGTCGTAACCCTGTTCGGCGGCGAAAATCCGCGCGTGGGCTTCATCGAGCGAATCGAGAAAGGCATGATCGGAGACGGAGAACAGATCGTCGCTGATGTCGTCGATAGTGTAGCCCCAGACCGACATGCACACCGCGTTAAACTCGCGGTCGAACTGATCGTCGTCGATGCGTTGACGCCGCGAGATGCGATGCAGCCGCGACAGCGACCGGGCGAAGTCGGCAATGCGGGTGAGTGCGAACTGATCGAAGGCGATGGTGGACATGTAGTCCTCGAAATCCCTGACAGACCATAGATATTGTGTTGGCGGTATACCGAATCACAA
>JBDTCP010000125.1:0-19052 GCA_039923555.1 Nitrobacter sp. | reverse complement strand
AGACCGCGATAGGTGTTCTGCGACACGCCGGCCGCGATGCCCTTCGAGATGATGCGGCTCGTCGTGTTCTTGCCGAGATGGATCATCTTGGTGCCGGAATCGACCTGCTGATGGCCATTCGAAATCGCAATCGAATAGAATTCGCCACGCGAATTGTCGCCGCGCAGGATGCAGCTCGGATATTTCCAGGTGATGGCGGAGCCGGTCTCGACCTGGGTCCATGAGATCTTCGAGTTCGTGCCGCGGCAGTCGCCGCGTTTGGTGACGAAGTTGAAGATGCCGCCCTTGCCTTCGGAATTGCCGGGGTACCAGTTCTGCACCGTCGAATATTTGATCTCGGCATCGTCGAGCGTGACCAGCTCGACGACCGCGGCATGCAATTGGTTCTCGTCGCGTTGCGGGGCGGTGCAGCCTTCGAGGTAGCTGACGTAGGCGCCCTTGTCCGCGATGATCAGCGTGCGCTCGAATTGACCGGTGTTGCGCTCGTTGATGCGGAAGTAGGTCGACAGCTCCATCGGACAGCGAACGCCCGGCGGCACGTACACAAACGAGCCGTCGGAAAACACCGCCGAGTTCAGCGTCGCGAAGAAATTGTCCGAAGTCGGCACGACCGTGCCGAGATATCGCTTCACCAGTTCCGGATGCTCCTGGATAGCGTGCGAGATCGGCATGAAAATCACGCCGGACCTCTTCAGCTCCTCCTGGAAGGTGGTCGCCACCGATACCGAGTCAAACACGGCATCGACCGCGATTCTTCGCTCGCCTTCCGGACGAACGACGCCTTCGAGCGCTTCGACCTCGCGCAAGGGGATGCCGAGTTTCTTGTAGGTTTCGAGGATCTCCGGATCGATCTCATCCAGCGAGCCGATCGTCTTTTTCGGCTTCGGCGCAGAATAATAATAGAGATCCTGATAGTCGATCTTCGGATAGTTCACCCGCGCCCAGCTCGGCTCCTGCATGGTCAGCCAGCGGCGGTAGGCCTCAAGCCTCCACTCCAGCATCCAGGCCGGTTCGTTTTTCTTTGCGGAAATAAACCGGACGGTGTCTTCCGAAAGTCCCTTCGGGGCCTTCTCGGATTCGATGATGGTCTCGAATCCATATCGGTATTGATCGACGTCGATCTGGCGAACCCGATCGACCGTCTCTTGTACGGCTGCCATTCTTGTCCTCCGCTCGCGGTTTCAAGGACCGCGGTGGATCAAAGTCTCGGTGCTTGCGCTGTTCCGACGAAACAGACTTAGAACGGTTCAAGCACTGTGTCGCCCCTTCTTAGTAATGCACCGGAGAGCTTTCGCCAAGCCTTAATAGCCCGATCGACGTCCGCATCCGTGCTCCCCCAGCCTAGCGAAAATCGTATGGCACTCTTGACCAGTTCAGGTCCGTACCCCATGGCCTCAAGCACATGCGAGGGTTGTACCTTTCCCGAGGAACACGCGGAACCTGAAGATACCGCGATCCCTTCAAGGTCAAATCCGACGACGGCTGTCTCCGCTTTCAGGCCGGGAACACCGAAAAGGGTCGTATTCGGCAGGCGGGCGACGTCGTGCGAGAAAATCACGCTGCCTTGGGTTTGCCTCAAGCCTTTTTCAAGTCGGTTCCGCAGGGTTTCGACGCGGGCCATGTCGCCATCGCGTGAGGCAGCTGCCGCCCTTACCGTGGCTCCAAAACCTGCAATGGCCGGCACGTTCTCCGTGCCGGCGCGGCGCCCGCGCTCCTGACCACCGCCTCGGATCAACGCACTCGGAGCGATCTGGTTCGGTGCGAGAACCAAAGCGCCTATCCCTTTCGGGCCGCCGATCTTGTGCGCTGAAATCGAGAGAAGGTCAGCCTTTATCGTACTGATATCAAAAGGAATTTTTCCGAAAGCCTGAACCGCATCGACGTGCAGCAGACTGTGCGCCGCATGAACGAGATCGGCAACGGCTGCAATGGGTTGGATGGCTCCGGTTTCGTTGTTGGCGAGCATGACCGATACCAACGCAGGTGGCCCTGCTGCGAGCATAGTCCGCAATGCGTCGAGGTCCACGAGTCCGGAGCGAAGCACCGGCAGGCGCGCGATCCGATCCGGCACAAACTGGCCGCCGACCATGACGGAGACATGTTCTATGGCAGAAACAATAAGTCGATCAACGGCTTCAGACGGACCGTGAATCCCGGGGGTCAGCGCCAGGGCGTTGGCCTCAGTCCCGCCGGATGTGAAGATCACGTTGCGGGGCGCGCTGCCCATAGCCGTCGCCACCGCGGCCCGTGCATCTTCCACGAGCCCACGCGCGCGCCTCCCCTCCGCGTGGATGGACGAAGGGTTGCCGGCGATGTCCCACGCGGCGGCCATCGCCTCCCGCGCCTCCCGGCGCAGCGGCGTGGTCGCATTCCAGTCGAGATAAATTCGTTCCTGCATCGGGTTGCAACTATACGACATTCTCGGCGAATGCGGACACGGTCGGCGCAAGATGCTTGCTTTTCGCCCCTCGCCCTATGTTAGAACGCGGCGTCAATGTTCACCGGCGCCGCCCGCGTATCGCCGTGCGGTGCTGATCGCCCTTCTTCCGCAAGGTTGCGAACCGAAAAACCCGCTTTGTGCGAAACCGGCCGATCTGCCAAGGATTCCCGATGCCTGAAGTCATTTTCACCGGTCCCGCCGGCCGTCTCGAAGGTCGCTATCACCCGGCGAAGCAGAAAAATGCGCCGATCGCGATGGTCCTGCATCCGCATCCGCAGTTTCGCGGCAGCATGAACCATCCGATCGTCTATCAGGTCTATTACGCGTTCGTGGCGCGCGGCTTTTCGGTGCTGCGTTTCAATTTCCGCGGCGTCGGCCGTAGCCAGGGCTCGTTCGACCATGGCACGGGCGAGTTGTCGGATGCGGCGTCCGCGCTCGACTGGGCACAGACCATCAATCCGGAAGCGCGCGCCTGCTGGGTCGCCGGGTTCTCCTTCGGAGCCTGGATCGGCATGCAGTTGCTGATGCGCAGGCCCGAAGTGGAAGGTTTTATCTCGATCGCGCCGGAGCCGAACCGCTATGATTTCTCGTTTCTGGCACCATGCCCGTCGTCTGGCCTGATCGTTCACGGCGAAAAGGATATCGTCGCGCCCGCGAAGGATGTCACGACCCTGGTGGAAAAGCTGAAGACCCAGAAGGGCATCGTGATCGATCAGCACACCATTCCCGGCGCCAACCATTTCTTCGAAGACAGGATGGAGCCGTTGATGGAAACGGTGACCGGCTATCTCGATATGAGGCTCGCCAATATCCGCTGAGGGCGCGGTGGCGACTATGAATAACAGCGTTGCTTACGGTCGCGCGATCACTCCGCCGGTCATCGGCATCGGCACGCCGGTGGTCGCCGGATAGCTCAACGGCAGGCCTTTCAGACCTCGCGCCGCAAGAAAACCGAAGGCTTGCGCCTCCAGGGCGTCGGCCGACCAGCCCAGCGCATCGGCCGGCTCGACCGTCGCCGGAGCAAACCTCTCCTGTAACATCCTCAGCATGGTCAGGTTGCGGGCTCCCCCGCCAACCACGATCCAGTTTCCCGGCGATTTCGGCAGCAGCGGAACGATCCGTGCGATGGCCGCAACAGTAAAGGCCGTCAGGGTTGCAGCGCCGTCGGCCGGCGTCATATCGCGCAGGGCAAGTGAAGCGAAATCGTTGCGGTCAAGAGACTTGGGTGGCGGTAGCGCGAAGAACGGATGCTGCAAGGCGCTGGCGATCCAGTCCGCGTCGGGATGACCCTGCGCCGCCAGTCGACCCTCGCAGTCAAACTGCTGGTCCATCACGCGGACCATGAAATCATCAAGCAGCGCGTTACCCGGTCCGGTGTCGCAGGCGATCAGCGTGTCGGTGCCGTCGATATAGGTGACGTTGGAGACGCCGCCGATATTGACGACGCAGACCGGTCCCTCACGGTTGAGCGATTGCGCCAGTGCGCGATGATAGACAGGGACAAATGGCGCGCCCTGCCCGCCGGCTGCCACATCGGCCGCGCGAAAATCATGCATCACCGGAACGTGGATCGCTTTCGCCAACGCCGCAGCATCGCCGATCTGCACGGTCAGCCGCTGCGCCGGCCGATGCAGGACGGTCTGGCCATGAAAGCCGACGATATCGATGTCCTCGCGCGTGATGCGATTCTTCTCGATGAACGCCGCAACGGCTTCAGCGTGGGCCGTGGTCACGATACGCTCGGCCTCGCCGATCACGCCCGGCCGCGCGTCGCGCCGCGTCAGATTGACGGCCTCCGCGAGGGCGTCGCGCAACAGGCCGCGTTCGTGTTCCGTGTAAGGGCGGTAGCCGGTAGGCCCGAACGCCGCGACTCGCTTGCCGTCGGTTTCGATCAGGGCGACATCGACACCGTCCAGCGAGGTGCCGCTCATCAGACCAATCGCCGTCATCATCATCGTTTGGGCCCCTGGCGAATACCATCTGACGTTCAGCTTGTGCCAAACGCGCGCATCTTATAATGGCACGGCGAACCTGGCGGCAGTGTCCCGGCTATCATGCGCCGGAAGAGTTGCGATAGAGTCAAACAAGAATGATCAGAGTCATATAGCCATGACCGCCTTCAAGTCCGATTTTCTCAGAATCCTTCAGGAACGGGGTTTCATCCATCAGTGCTCCGACGTCGAGGGCCTTGATGCGCTCGCCGCGAAGGGCCAGGCGACAGCCTACGTCGGCTATGACTGCACCGCGCCGTCGCTTCATATCGGCAACTATCTCACCATGATGATGCTCTACTGGCTTCAGCAGAGCGGCAACAAGCCAATCACGCTGATGGGCGGCGGCACCACCATGGTCGGCGATCCCTCGGGCAAGGATGAGTCGCGCGCGATCCGCAGCGTCGCGGAAATCGAGGCCAACAAGACCAGCATTCGCGGCGTGTTCGCCAAGGTGCTGCGCTACGGATCCGGCGCGAACGATGCGGTGATGCTCGACAACGCCGAATGGCTTACCAAGCTTAACTGGATCGAGATGCTGCGCGACATCGGCCGGCACTTTTCGGTCAACCGCATGTTGACGATGGACTCCGTTCGCCTTCGCCTCGAGCGCGAACAGGAGATGAGCTTCATCGAATTCAATTACATGGTCTGCCAAGCCTATGATTTCGTCGAGCTGTCGCGGCGGGTCGGCTGCCAGTTGCAGATGGGCGGCTCGGATCAGTGGGGCAACATCGTCAACGGCGTCGATCTTGGCCGTCGCATGGGAACGCCTCAGTTGTTTGCCCTGACCACGCCGTTGCTGACGACAGCGTCGGGCGCGAAGATGGGCAAGACAGCGCAGGGTGCGGTCTGGCTCAACGCCGACGCGTTCAGCCCTTATGATTTCTGGCAATACTGGCGTAACGTCGAAGACGCTGATGTCGTTAAATTCCTAAAACTGTTCACGATCCTGCCAATGGGCGAGATCGCGAAACTTGCGGCATTGCAAGGCGCCGAGATCAACGAGGCCAAGAAGGTGCTGGCGACCGAGGCGGCCGCGCTGCTGCACGGCCGCACCGAGGCTGAGAGAGCCGCGGACACCGCGCGTACGACTTTCGAGGAAGGCGCCATCGCCGAAAGCCTTCCCACGCTCGAAATTCTGCACAACGAACTTTCAAGCGGAGCAAGCGTGCTCGCGTTGTTCGTGAGGGCAGGTCTGGTTGCGTCGAACGGCGAAGCGCGCCGCCAGATCAAGGGTGGTGGCCTTCGCGTCAACGATGTCGCCGTCACCGACGAGAAAATGATGCTGACATCAGCTCATCTCACACCAGAAGGCGTGATCAAACTCTCGATGGGCAAGAAGCGTCACATGCTGCTGCGGCCTGCATAGCCGTATTTTACAATGGCGGCTGCTCATCGCCGCCAAATCAGGCTCCATGATCCGACAAGATATTTGCCGGATAAATCGCCCGATGGATCAACAAAACGCACAGCCCAGCGCAATCGTCCGGCAAGCGATCAATTGCCGCTCTGCGATGGATACTCGATCTGGTTGGCCGGTTTGCCGGTCTGGAATTCAAATATCTTGCGCAGCACGCCGGGCGCCATGGCCGAAATCGGATTGACGCGCAATTGCGGTTGCCCCGGTGTTCCCACCACCTCGTAGGTCACGCCGATCAGCCCCTCGTTGCTGCCACCGCCAAGGAACAGCCCGACAATCGGAAGCTGCCCAAAGATGTTGTTGAGGCCGTACATCGGCACGAACGTGCCGCTCATGCGAACCTGATTGCCCGGAAAATCGATATTGCCCTCAATGGTCGCGCCGATCGTCGGCCCTTTGACAACACCTTCGTGGACCATGAGCTGGCCATTCTGTCGGGTAAATTCGGCGCGCAGACGCGAGAAGGAGATGCCGTTTTGGGCGTTCTGCGGACCACCCGCTGCGGCGCGGTCCAAGGCCGTCTCTCCCTTGATGGAAAAATCGCGAACGTTGATCAGTCCCTGTTTGGCACGCGGCTCGACCGTCGGCGGATCCATCGCCAGGGCGAGCTGACCGCCAAACATCTTTCCGTAGGTATCGGTAAAGCGAAAGAATGCGCCCGCGTCGTCGGTTTCGATCAGCATGACGTCCCGGCCCTGCGTGCGCCCGCGCAAATCACCGGTCAGCGGGGTATCGCGCCCGATCTTTCCGCTCATGCTAAAGCTGCGGATCGACCCGTTACGCCGGGACAGTTTCACGTCCGCGCTGCGCACGGCTTCGCCGTAAAATCCGGCCACGGCTCCAAGCTTCAGATCGATGTCGAAATCGATGCTCTTGGCCTTGTTTTTGCCGTCGACCTCCTTGCCCGAGATCGCCGATTTTATAAAGCCCCGGCCATCGAACACGTCGCCGCGCATGACGATCTTCAGCACGCCGTCCGCATTGCGCTCGGCCTTCAGCGAAGCCTTGTCACCCTCTGATGGCGAGTAAACCGGGAAATTCGCATTCAACAGATCGCCGTTCTGATCGATATCCAGCGATCCCTTGATCATGACGCCACCGCCGTCGATGACGATATCCTCCAGGCGCGTCGATTGCGGCTTCTGCACCACATTGAATGTCGCGTGACCTGACTTTCCCGGCAGCTTGACCCAGCCGGGCAGAACGTTGTCGAGTTTCAAGGATGTGAGATCGGCATCGATGCTTATTTTGCTATCCTTGTCAGTGCCACTGATCTTTCCGAGCAGCTTGACTGGAATTGTGCCGGTGGCGCCTGAACCAAGATCAAGGCCGAGCTTTGCCCGACTCGCGTCATCCAGCGTGGCCTGCAACTTAATATCCGCGTCGCCATCAACCGGCTTACGGTAGTCCAGCGATGCCGGCTGTCCGTTGATCTTGACGTCGCCCTTGACCTGATAACCCTGGTTACTCGCGACCACCTTCAGGGCGTTCGCCTCAAGCTTCTGATTCATGACCAGCCGATCGGCGGCAAAGCCCGCGAGATCGGCGGTGATGGAATAGGTTGTATCTGCCTTGGTGAGTTGACGCCTGATCGGCAAGCCGAGCGCGACCTGTGCCGTAACCGTCCCCTTGCTGGAATTGGGATCGATCAGATTACCTGTAAATTCGCTGAGACGGTCCGAAGCAAGAATTTCGGCGGCTGCAGGCACCGGACCATCGATCCTGAACTTTACCCGGGCCGGTGCGGGTTTGGGAGCCATGTCCGGCACTTCGAATACGACATCGGAAATGTTGAGCTTGCGGCCAGCCGGGGTATCGGCGGCGGCCTGCCCGATCGTCACCGTCGCCGTTCTGCCCGTGACTCGCGCCTTCAGATCGGCGTCGCGAATCGAGGGCATTTCATCGACGGGATGCAGTGTCACATTGGTGGCGGAGATATTGACCGAGAGGCCATCATCCGGGATCGGCGGTCCGCGCCGCGACAGGTTGTCGATCGGCGAATTGACGCCGATTTCAATGCGCTGGAGGGAACCCCGTTCAATCCGGTCGATGACCCATTCGCGCACTTCCGGCACGATCAGAACCGGCCACATGCTCTTGAGTGCGGCCGCCGACATCGGCGTTCCCGCAAAGCCCAGTTTCAGGCGCGGCTCGCCCGAATAGTCGATGCTACCGGTACCGGCGACGCCGATTTCACCGTTGCTGATATCAGCCTGAGTCAACACCACCTGCTTGTGCTCGGTGTCGAACCGCACCCCGATCGCAATGCGGTTGAAGATCAGAGGCTTTTCGCCATCGGAGCCGGCGAGGACAATGGTGCCGCCACTCAAACCCATCTGCCAGTCCGGAATGCTGCCATTCGGAGGCTCGAGATGGGCGAGAAGTGTAATTCGATTCTCCCCGGACACGATTTTGAACGGTGCTACCAGGACACGCCGTCCTGCATCCCATTCCATGTTCATTTCGATCTGATCGACCGCCATGGGATAGTCCGGCGTGTCGCTGTCGATGATCGTGCCTTTGCCCGCGAAGAGATTGCCGCGAAAATAGGTCGGCAGGCCGTCGCGACCGATCTCACCCTTCAGTTCACCGCTGAGCGGCATGTCGGCGCTATAGGTAAGATCCTTGATGCGGAGGGCCAACAGGATGTTCTTGGCCGGTATCCTGGCGGCGTGAAGATCAACGCTACGCACACCATCGGCGGGCGCCCCGACCATGACGCGAAGCGACCAAGCCTTGCTGCCGTCTTCGCCGACGCTGAATACGACCCCGCCTCCGTGCGGCCGGCGAAGGCTCAGGCTGATATTGTCAAAGCTCCAGTGGTTGCCGCGCTGTTGATCGTCGACCACCAGTCGGCCGTTCTTCAGACCGATCTCGTTGAGATTCTGTCCGTCGAGTCCAGTCAGGCTGAGACTGTCGAGCCAGTCCAATCCCGCCAACAGAGCGCTGATGTTGTTACGGCCATCGGAGACTGCAGGCGCGGCGTCAGTCTGGGGTCCGCGTAACTGCGGCGTCGTTCGAATTGACGGCGGGATGCCGGAGGAAGCGATGGCGGACGGTGACGGCAGGTCGGATCGTTGCGTCGATGCTACACCCGTGGCAAGCGGCTTGGCGTTATCACCGGCCGAAACGGTGACTTGACCGTCCGGCGTAATCCGAACCGCGAGTTCGGCATCGACCAGGTTGAGACTTTCGGCCCGCAGCCGCCCGGTCAACAGTGCCATGCCGGACAGTCTCACCTCGGCTTTCGGCGCGCTCGCGACAATCGCATGATCGCGGTCACGGACAACGACATCACGGATACGAACCGCGATACGAATTCTGCCGGCGCGCTCGATCTGCGTGCCGCCGATTTCCACGGTGTTGTCGTGACCGATGTTTTCCTCGATCGCGGCGACAAGCCAGGGCGTCACCATGTCGAGATTGACAGGACCGGCGCCGAGGCGCCACCAAAGCGCACCGAAGCCCCCGGCAAATATAGTCATCAAGACGACGACAGTGATTACGAGCCGCCTGACCCAGCGTTCGCCGGCCAGCCAGTTTTTGAACCTCCCGAGTCGGTCACCGAACCTGTGGAATCTTGAATCCGACCGCGACAGCAGCCGGCGTACCCGACGGCTTGTGACCTCGTCGTGGTCTCCATTCCAGTCGGTATCTTCCCGCGAGACATGGTCGCCGCCACGCGAATTCGAAACTGGGATCGGCGTTTTCCTAGTCATTGCCTCTCGGTGCCGGCCTGGACCGAAGTAGTTGCCGTCATCGGTTCGCGCGTCGCTCCCAGACGAACGCTCCTGTGACGGCATTTCTGCCACCCGATCTAACATGTTACGTGTGACGGATAATTCGTCGGATCTCTTGTAACCATATCCCGCGGTCGGCAGAAATGCACAGCGGCCATGGCATGACCGAGTCGCCTCAGCTTCCCCTGCGGTCGAGCGGATACTGACCGGTCGAAAGCGACGAAAGGAAGGCGTATGTCCAAGAAGATACGCAAGAAATCCTCTACGCCGGCCGTTGCCAAGACCGCCTGTGCGACAGCGGCGGGCCGCGCCAAACCATCCCGAAAAGCCGGTCGACCGCCATCATTAGCAGCGAGCGAAAAGCCAAAATCGAGTCCACCGAAATCACGGCCCAAATCTTCACACGGAGAAGCGCAGAAGCTGTTAAAGGCCGTGCCCTCGCGACGTCCCTTGAAGAGGAAGCCCGGCCGATCCGAAGTTGGCGTCACACCCAGATCTCAGGGGCTTGACCTTGCAGAGGGTTCCAGGGCCCGCCGTTCGACCTTCCCCGGGATGGCGGCACCCACGTTTCGCTCGCCGACTTTGCCGGTCGGAAGCTCGTGATCTTTTTCTATCCGCGCGCAAATACGCCTGGCTGTACCAGGGAGGCGATGGATTTCACCCGGCTGGCGAAAGAGTTCGCTGCCTGCGGAACGGCGGTCATCGGCGTATCGGCTGATGCCATAAAGGCGCAGGATTCATTCCGTGCCAAGCACAAGCTGTCCATCCCTCTCATCTCGGATGAGAAGAACGAGATGCTGGAAGCCTATGGCGCCCGGGGCGAAAAATCCATGTACGGCAGAACCTTCCTCGGCATTCTTCGTACCACCATGCTGGTGGATGAGGACGGGCGGATCGCCCGCATCTGGCGCCGTGTCAGGGTCGACGGTCACGCCGAAGACGTCCTCGCGGCGGCCCGCGGTCAGTAACAACGCACCACCATTTCCCGAAAATTAACCATGAACGGTTCAAATCAGCATCGAAGTTGAGCCGACTGAAACCTGTTTCAGGACGGCGCGGGAGTGCCGATGTCGTACCGTTCCAGTCAGTATGCCGATTGTCCACAGGCTCACACGCACGATCACGGACGACATCCCCCACGCCGCCCCAAGCCTGCCCCTCCGCCAACTGCGATGAAGAAATCGCAACGCGCTTACACCATCGTGCATGCCGGCAGGCAGGTCCGTTTCGGACCCGTGGTGTTCTGGATCGCCGTCGGAACGGTTACGCTGCTCGGGGTCTGGTCCGCCGCAACTGCGACCTACTTCGCCTTCCGCGACGACGTGCTGACACGGCTCGTTTCGCGCCAGGCCAACATGCAATACGCCTATGAAGACCGCATTGCCGAATTGCGCGCGCGTGTCGATCGCACCACCAGCCGCCAGTTGCTTGATCAGGAGCAGTTCGACAGAAAGCTCGAAGAGGTCATGCGCCGCCAAGGAGTGCTCGAATCCCGTGCCGCAGCCCTGACCGCACTGCCTGACGTTGCAGTAACGGGGTCGATCAAGGGACCGTCCCGGAAAACCGAGAATGCCGCCGACGGAAATTCATCGGGACCTGCAAAACCCTCCCCGATCGATGATACCGCCGCTTTCGTGGCGCCGCCCGATCGCGAGGCGGCGACAGGCGCGGCCAAGGAACTGAGGCGGCTTGAGTCGTCTCTCAATCAAATCGAAAGCCGCCAGATCGCCGAACTGAACTCTGTCGGGAATCGCATGGAATCCCGGGTACGCCGGATGCGTGGCGTTTTCTCAGATCTCGGACTCAACATGGCAAAGATGGAAGCCGGTACGCCGCATCCCGGAACGGGCGGTCCCTATGTGCCCGTCAAGCTGCGGCCCGATGCCGGCCCGTTCGAGCGCCAGCTCTACCGCGTCAATCTCACTCGGGCCCAGATCGACCGGCTGAATCACGCCCTTGCGCTTGTTCCCTATCGCAAACCGGTGGTCGGCGAGATCGAGTTCACCTCCGGCTTTGGCGTGCGCGTCGATCCGTTCGTCGGACGGCCGGCGATGCATACCGGGGTCGATTTCCGCGCGGCGATGGGCGACCCTGTGCGTGTGACGGCAAATGGAAAGGTTGTCTCCACGGGTTGGGCGGGCGGCTACGGCCAGATGGTCGAGGTGGATCATGGAAACGGCTTGTCGACCCGCTACGGGCACCTCTCCGAAATCGTCGTGAAGGTCGGTCAATCCGTCAAGATCGGAGAAGTCGTCGGAGAAGTTGGATCGACCGGCCGCTCGACCGGCCCCCATCTGCACTACGAAACACGGATCGACGGGGAAGCCGTTGATCCCCAGAAATTTCTTCGAGCCGGCACACACCTGATCGCTGGTTAGAAAACAACAGGTTCCCGGCCAGTCCGGATCTTAAATCTTTCCGTATAGCCTGCAGCGATGGCTTTCGCGATTCAGCCTTTGTGCACCGTGCGATTGATTCGCGTCGGTCATTACTATTTGTACTTGCAGATTTGACACACGTTGTGCATATCGCGGAAACAATTTGCCGCTCCGCGAATTGGTCTCGTGTCCTGTCATGCGGAAACGGAACCAGGAATGCCCGATCGAATCGCTGAAAGCACCCACCGGATTGATCCGGAGACCAGCAAGGCGGTCGCCAAAGCGATCGGCGAGCGGCTGCGGACCGATGCGCAGCCGGAGGAATCGAATCTTCCCTTCCGGCTCCAGTTTCTGCTGGATCAATTGCGCGCCCAGGACAACAACGCGTAAAGCGATTTACACGCAGACGCCTTCTGAGTTAACCCTTTGGGCACGCCCGGTCGTTTTTGCTGTCGGGCATTTTCCGATCACAAATGGGTTGCGTTTGGCTGGCTCAGCGGTGAAAAGCCCGCATGCTGTCCCTTGCCGACATTTCAATCCGCATTGCCGGAAAACTGCTGATCGACCATGGGTCCGCGCAGATCGTGCCCGGCGCACGCGTCGGATTTGTCGGCCGCAACGGCGTCGGCAAATCGACGCTGTTCCAGGCAATCCGCGGTGAATTGCCAACGGAAACCGGCACCATCGCCATTCCGCCACGCTGGCGCGTAGGCAGCCTTGCACAAGAGGCGCCAGACGGCCCCGAGAGCCTGATCGAAGTGGTTCTCAAGGCCGACCTCGAGCGTTACGCGCTGTTGCACGAAGCCGAAACTGCCCACGACCCGCACCGCATCGCGGAAATCCAGACCCGCCTCGTCGACATCGATGCGCACTCTGCACCGGCACGCGCCGCATCGATCCTGAGCGGTCTCGGATTTTCGGTGGCCGATCAGGCTCGTTCGTGTTCGGAATTTTCAGGCGGCTGGCGCATGCGCGTCGCGCTTGCTGCAACGCTCTTTGCCGCTCCCGATCTGCTGCTGCTGGATGAGCCGACCAACTATCTCGACCTCGAGGGCACGTTGTGGCTGGAAGATCACCTTGCAAACTATCCGCGCACGGTCATCGTCATCAGCCACGATCGCGATCTGCTCGACACGTCAGTCGATCAGATCCTGCACCTCGATCGTGGCAAGCTCTCGCTCTACAAAGGCACCTATTCCAGCTTCGAGGAACAGCGCGCCACCCGCGAAATGCTCGATGCCAAACATGCCAAGCGGCAGGCCGACGAGCGCAAACGATTGCAGGCCTTCGTCGATCGGTTCAAGGCCAAGGCCTCGAAGGCGCGGCAGGCGCAGTCACGCGTGAAGATGCTCGAACGCATGAAGCCTGTGACCGCACTGGTCACGCAGGACGTGCGTGAAATTTCGTTTCCGGTGCCTGGCAAACTGCTGTCGCCGCCGATCATCGCCGTTGATGAAGCAATCGTGGGCTACGACCCCGAACTGCCGGTGCTCAAAGGCGTGACCTTGCGCATCGACGAAGACGACCGCATCGCCTTGCTAGGTTCCAACGGCAACGGCAAATCTACTCTCGTCAAACTGCTTGCCGGCAAGCTGCAACCGTTTGCCGGCAAGGTCGTGCGCGCCGACAAGTTGTCGATCGGCTACTTCGCGCAGCATCAGACCGATGAACTGGACCTCGACGGATCGCCCTACGATCACGTGCGTCGGCTGATGCCGGACGCTCCGGAAACAAAGATTCGCGCGCGTGTCGGCGGCATCGGTTTTTCCGGCAAGGCCGGCGACACTGTCGTGAGAAGCCTCTCGGGCGGCGAAAAAGCACGTCTGCTGCTCGGGCTCGCAACATTCTTTGCGCCGAACATGATCATCCTCGACGAGCCGACAAACCATCTCGATATCGACAGCCGGGCCGCGCTTGCCGAAGCGATCAACGAATTTCCAGGCGCCGTGATCATGGTCTCTCACGACCGCTACCTGATCGAAGCCTGCGCCGATCAACTGTGGGTGGTCGCAGACCGAGCCGTCACACCTTACGATGGCGATCTGGATGATTATCGCCGCGCGGTTCTGTCGGCGCGGGGCATGCGTACGAGCGCTCGTGGTCGCGGATCCAATGAGCGCGACAACGGTCGCGACAAGCCTCAACGCAACAAGACTGAAAAGCGTGTGCCGCTCAAGCAGAAGATCGCGAACGCCGAGGCGGAGATCGAACGGATCAATGGCATCATTGCCAAAATCGACGTCGCACTCGCATTGCCCGATTTGTTCAAACGCGATCCTAAACAGGCCGCGCAACTGAGCAAGGCGCGCGCCAGCGCGGCAATCGCTCTGCAGCGCGCCGAAGACGAATGGCTGACCGCGAGTTCATCTTTCGATAATGCCGTTGGCTGACAAGGGAATTACGTCGCCGAGTGCTTCTTCCTGGACTTTGGCTTCGCTGTTTTCGGCGGAGTCTCAGGTTCAGGCGCCCGCTCGATCGAGGACAGACGTCCCGCCGTAAACGTGTAGATGCCGGCGCGCGGCCCCTTTTGGAACGTCAGCACCGCAATGCGCCGGCCGTGCGGATCGTTGGAGAGGCTGACATTGTCCGGCGCCCCTATGCCGCGCGTCACGTCGCATTCGGTGTGACCCAATGCCACCGTGCCCGTTGCAGGCGCCGGAGACGATGGCGTTGCCGCAGCGCCATCAGAAAGTGCGCTGGATTCACCCGCGCCGATCGGCGGCGCCATGCCCGGACAAAGGCCGTCCGCGCTGATGAGATCGTCCGGCGTCACCGGCTTGGCCGGCGTGAGTGGCGGCGTTTCGATCGAAACGTTCTTGATAAACATCCTGCCCGATCGTGAAAACCAGTCTGCATCCTTGGACAGTAGATCGGACGACAACATGTCTGATGCGCTGCCGCAACCCGATAAGACGGGCGCCACCAAAAGCAGCAATATCAATGCTCTTCGATGAAATCTGAACCGTCTCACGATGAACTCTATTCCCGACCGATCATAAGGCCTGTCCCAACACCAATTTGAGGCACGACCATGGCTAGCTGTTGAGCTTGGATTAGAAAGCCTCAAATATAATTAATTGCAATATATCCCTACTGGCGGCGCTGCCAGCGCCCACCTTCGTCGATCTGCCAGTAAGTCGTCTCGAACCCTCGCGCCTTGCAATCGGTCCAAACGGCCCGCGCGGTTTCCAGCGCGGCATCGTCATCGCCATTGAAGATCAGCACCAACCGCTCATAGAGTTCAGAGTCCTCCGGAAGCGGGGCATTGTCGATCAAAAATCTGACGGTCGCCCGATTGGGATTATGACGGTCGGTTGTCAGCACGATGGGCTGTTCGCTTGCGTCTTCAATCCGCCACGTCGCATGCGGCAGGAATGAGTCATCGCGATAGGTCCACAGATGCGCATCGAGTGCATCAGCGCGTTCCTCGGATGTTGTATGCACGACAGCCCGCCAACCACGCTCGAAGGTTTTTTCGAGCAGCGGCGGCAGAACGTTTTCAACCGACATGTTCTGCAGGTGATAGAACAGGACCTCCGTCATCGCCGCGCTTCGTAATGCTCCGCGACCAGGCGGTCCAGCAAGCGGACGCCGAACCCCGATCCCCAGCTCTGGTTGATGTCGGATTTCGGAGATCCCATCGCCGTTCCCGCGATGTCGAGATGCGCCCAGGCCGTATCGTCGACAAACCGCTGTAGGAACTGCGCCGCCGTGATCGAGCCGCCATGCCGGCCGCCGGTGTTCTTCATGTCGGCGAACTGCGAGTCGATCTGCTTGTCGTATTCGCGACCAAGCGGCATGCGCCAGACGCGCTCGCCGGTCTCGATGCCGATCATAGTCAATCGCTCCGACAACTGATCGTTGTTGGAAAACAGGCCGGCGTGTTCGGTACCGAGCGCGACCATGATCGCACCGGTCAACGTTGCGAGGTCGATCATGAATTTCGGCTTGAATTTCTGCGCCACGTACCACAGCACGTCGGCGAGAACGAGCCGGCCTTCAGCGTCGGTGTTGATGATCTCGATGGTCTGGCCGGACATCGACGTCACGATATCACCCGGGCGCTGCGCGTTGCCATCGGGCATGTTCTCGACAAGTCCGATCGCGCCCACCACGTTGACCTTTGCCTTGCGGGCCGCAAGCGCATGCATCAATCCCACCACGCAGGCCGCACCGCCCATGTCGCCCTTCATATCCTCCATGCCGCCGGCGGACTTGATCGAAATGCCACCGGTATCGAAGCAGACGCCCTTGCCAACAAAGGCGACCGGCTGCTCGCCTTTCTTGCCGCCGTTCCAGCGCATGATGACCGTCCGGCTGGGCCGCGACGACCCCTGCCCGACACCCAGCAGCGCGCCCATGCCGAGTTTCGTCATGGCCTTGACGTCGAGGATGTCGATGCCGACCCCGATCTTGCGCAACTGGCTGGCGCGCCGCGCGAACTCTTCCGGATAGAGCACGTTTGGCGGCTCATTCACGAGATCGCGCGCGATGATGACGCCATCGATAACGTGATTGTCCGGCGCGAACGCTTTCTTCGCGGCAGTGACATCGGCGACCGCGATCGATACGTCGGCGCGCAACGCCGAATCGTCGCCGTCTTTCTTCCTGGTTTTGTAGCGATCGAATTTGTAGGCGCGCAACCGCACGCCGCAAGCCAGCGACGCCGATTGGTCAGGATTCATGGCAGTTGACGGCAGTTCAGCGATGACCGTCACCGCACTGTTGTCGCCGCGAATCTTCCCGGCGAGGACGCCGCCGAATTTGACGAAATCGCTGCCCTTGAGCGCGGACGCCTTGCCGATGCCAACCATAATCAGGCGATCCACCTTGAGGCCCTCCGGTGCAAGGATGTCGAGCGTCGCTGCGCTTTTGCCCTTGAACTGATTGGTCGTCGCGGCCCGTTTGACGATTCCGGCTGACGATCCGAGAGCCTTGCTCGCGGTTCGGCCGAATTTCAGCGCATCGTCGCAGAACACCACGAGGGTTCCACGCGGAGCGGTCGAAAACGGAACGAAACCGACCTTGATGGCGTCGGGCATCAACAAATCCTCCAGAATCAGGGGCGGCGCAGCGTGGATATTCGGCTGGCATGGAAGCAGCGACTATGACCTGTCAAAGGCAACCCTGCCAAGGTCCGCGATTCAGATAGGAATCGTGGCCCAAGCCGCCACAAAAGCCTTATCTGGGGACGTAGCGGCGGGGTCGTCGTGGCTGCAAGGCCACATGTCCCAAAATGTTAACCCTAATCAATGGGCATTATGGCTTGGCCATTTTGTTGACAGATCAAAGGGATGGTAGTGAGAGGGAGCCGGGTAAATACATTGGCGAGGCCATGGGGAATCCCTGATTGGGATCTGGCATTGCCGGTTGTTTCGACTCGGAGGACGGGGATCGTTCAGACCGATGGGGTCGATCGATAAGTATATTTTCCGGACGACGCTGACGTCGTTTGTCGTGGTTATGGTCAGCCTGACAGGGGTGATCTGGATTACGCAGGCGCTGCGCGGCATCGATCTGATGACGAGCCAGGGTCAGACCATTCTGACGTTTCTGGGGATCACCAGCCTTGCGATCCCGGTGCTGGTGCTGATCATATCGCCGATCGCGCTGATGATCGCGATTTCGCACACCCTCAACAAGCTCGCGACCGATTCCGAAATCATCGTGATGAACGCCGCTGGCTTGTCGCCGTTTCGGCTATTCCTGCCGTTTATCTACGCAACCGTAGTCGTGGCGTTGCTGGTGGCGTTTATCGCGGCCTATCTCGCGCCCGACGGGATGCGTCGGCTGAAACGCTGGGACGCCGAAATCACCGCCGACATTCTGGCGAACGTTCTTCAGCCCGGCCGGTTCGCACAGCTCGATTCAAATCTGACGATTCGCGTTCGGGAGCGCCAGCCCGGTGGCCTGCTTGTCGGGATCTTCATTGACGACCGCCGTGATCCAAAAGAACGGATCAGCATCATCGCCGACCACGGGACCGTGATGAAAAACGACAGTGGATCGTTCCTCATTCTTGAAGACGGAAACCTCGAGCGATTCGAGGTCGGCAAGCGCGAACCGGCCATGGTGGCATTCGGCCGTTATGCGTTCGATATGTCGAAATTCTCGAATCAGGGACATGACGTCGTTTATGGCATTCGGGAGCGCTACCTCTGGCAGTTGATCGCCCCGGATCCGTCGGACCCACTGGTTCGGCAGTCGCCCGGTCAGTTCCGCGCCGAGCTGCACGATCGCTTCACGGCACCGATCTATCCGTTCGCCTTTGCTGCACTGACCTTCGCATTCCTCGGATCGCCACGCACGACGCGTCAGAGTCGCAATTTTTCCATGGGAGCGTCGATTGCCGCCGTGTTCGGCCTGCGCATGGCGGGCTTCGCGCTTTCGGTGATGACCGTGAAGTCGACCGCCGCCCCGCTTCTGCAATATCTGCTTCTGTTCGGATCGATCGGTGTGAGTCTCTGGGTGATTCTTGCCGGAATCGTGGTCGAACCGCCCGCCGCGCTGATGGATGCGGTCAATAGATCGAACGCGCGGCTCCTCCGCCTGCTGGGGAGGCCTGCCGCCGCATGAACATGTTGACGAACACATTGGGCCGTTATTTTGCCGGCCGTTTTGTAGTGGCTGCGGTCGGCGTATTCGCCAGCATCTTTCTGCTTCTCGTTCTCGTCGATTACATCGAAATGGTCCGGAGGACGTCGGGACTTGCGTCGGCATCGGCAATGATGGTCGCGGAAACATCCCTGTTCAGGGTGCCGCAACTGCTCGAAAAAATGACGCCGTTTTGCATCCTGATCGGCGCCATGACCTGCTACCTCGCATTGTCGCGGCGGCTGGAACTCGTGGTGGCACGTGCCGCTGGCGTTTCCGCGTGGCAATTCATCTCACCGGCGCTGGCGTGCGCGCTCGTACTCGGTGTCCTCGCGACCACAGTCTACAATCCGATGTCGGCCAACCTGCGCGAACTATCCAAGCGGATGGAAGCTGAACTTTTCGGTAACGTTCCAGGCGGCGGGCTGCAGGACGCGTCCGGCTTCTGGATCAATCAGGCGACGAGCGACGGCCAGGCCATCATCA
>JBDTCP010000124.1:0-5394 GCA_039923555.1 Nitrobacter sp. | reverse complement strand
ACCACCGAACCGACCTTCGGCCTGCCGGCGACGTGGGTCGATGCCTCGCTGAAGGAAGAGGCTTCGCTGAAGGGATATACTGTGGTCGATGCCGCGACCGTGGTTTCGACCCATCTCACCGAACTGCTCAAGACCAATATGTCGGACCTGCTCTCCTACGGCGAGGTGCAAAAGCTTCTGAAGGATCTGCCGAAGGAACAGGGCGAACTGATCAAGGACATCGTGCCGAGCCAGATCACGGTTTCCGGCATCCAGCGCGTGCTCCAACACCTGCTCGCCGAGCGCATCTCGATCCGCGATCTCTCCACCATTCTCGAAGGCATCGCTGATGCGCTGGCCTTCTCGCGCAATCCTGCGACGCTGGTCGAACACGTACGCGCCCGCCTCGCACGCCAGATCTGTGCCCAGAACACCTCGATCAACGGCTACCTGCCGCTGGTCGCGTTGTCAGCGAAATGGGAGCAGGCTTTTGCCGAATCCATCATCGGACAGGGCGAGGAGCGCAGCCTCGCGATGCAGCCCTCAAAGCTGTCCGAATTCATGGCCGCGGTGCGCGACCGCTTCGAACAGGCAGCGCGCGAAGGCGAAGCGCCGGTGCTTGTGACCTCGGCCGCGATCCGGCCGTTCGTCCGCTCGCTGGTCGAGCGTTTCCGCGCCCAGACCACCGTGCTGTCGCAGGCTGAAATCCATCCGCGCGCCCGGCTCAAGACCGTCGGCAGCATCTGATCCGCTGCACCGAATCAAACAGCGGCCGATATGCGGCATTTTGGCACCAGACAAGTGGATTTATGTTTCGGATGCGCACCGCGCTGCGCGGGGGACGGCCGACTGCAGTTTAACGTTAACATACTGATTTGATTGTAAAACTGTAAATCGGCGCGCACGTTAGATCGCGTGAGTTCACACATTTTCACGGCCTTGTGATCGCCTCTTCGGAACGTAAGGGCCACTTCCTACGTTTTTGAGGTGCGACAGCATGAACCTGGGCGCGTTCGACAGCGACAAACCTTCAAAGGAAGTGAGCGGCAGGAGGCTTCCATGAACCATTCGATTTACAGCGCGGATCGGACGACCCACCTGAAGATCGTGGTTGTTGCGCTCGTTGCAGGTATCGCGGTGGCTGGCTTCGGCATCTCGGCGCACATGAATGCCGCCGACGATGGCTACGCGCAGACCGCGCGCGTTATCAAGGCCGGCAAGCCGATAGCGGTCACGAACTCGGGAACAATGCTCGTGCGATAAAGGAATTTAAGGAATTCACGAGGCCTCTTTATCAGCCCCCCAAAGTCGCCACGTGAGTACGTAGAGGACCCCACTAACCCCAAGTGGACTACGATGGAAAACGCCCGCCCCCCACGGGCGTTTTCTTTTGCGCCGACGAAGCAACGCGAATTCTTCAGTCTGCTGGCGCCGATGACGGCACGGTTTCGATCAGCTTGCCGGTATAGACCGGTGCCGATCCAGGCTTGCCATCGGGTGAGCCTCCCCGCTGTTCGACCGTCACGGCGTAGGTCGCATCCTTGACGATCGCGGGATCGTAGGACGCGAGCATCGGCCGCGCGGTGAAGTCGCCGTCGCCGATCACGCCGAGTGATCGCGGGTCGCCCAGCTTGTCCGAAATTACCCACAACTCGTAGCTCTTGCCCGGCTCCGGCGGCGCTTGCACCTTGCGTACTGTGAAACCCCTGGTCGCGGCATCGACCGTGAGGATGAATGCAGGCCCGCCGCCATCCTTCTGCAGCACCGCGACATATTGTGCGTGAGATGGTGCCGCGGGCGCCTGCACCTGAACGATCCGGACGCGCGGCTGTGGGCGCAGACCTTCGGGCAGCCAATCCGGCCGCACAAGTTGAATTGCATGCAGCGCGACCAGCGCCGCAGCCAGCGCGCTCGCCGCCCGCGCGATACCGCGCCACCGCCGCGTTTCCTGCGAGAATGCGATGACGTTGCTGGTCTCCGGAATCGTCTCTGCGCTCGCGGCAGTCGGCACTTCGGTGGGTGCAACCGGCGGCGCGAGGGCCGTCTCCGGCAGTTCCAGCGGCACCTGCGGCTCGGCCAGCCCGATCGCAGTGCGTATTTTCTCCCAAACGTCGGCACGCGGTTCAACCACGCCCACCATCTGGTTGAGCACACCGAGCTTGCGGTCCCATGCCTCGACCACCGCTTTGAAGTCCGCGTCGGCGGACATCATGGCCTCGACCTGCGCGCGCTCGGCGGCATCGAGCGTCCCGAGCACATACTCCGCGGCAAGCGCGATATGGTCTTCGCTGTAAGCCATCAAACCAGCCCGAGGCACTCCCTGATGTCCAACATGCTGCGGCGCAGCCACGTCTTCACGGTATTCACCGGCGCCGAAAACTTCTCCGCCAGTTGCTCGCGGCTCCAGCCGTTATAGTAGGCGAGCAGCACGAGTTTCTGGCGATCCGGATCGAGCCGCCCGACACACTCCAGCAACTGTTTCAATTCCTCGGTCATCTCGCGCCGCGCCAGCGGATCGGGATTGTCGGCGGCAACATCCATGGCTGCCGGCTCTTCCTCGATCGACGCTTCACTGCGCTTTCGGACGACATCGATCGCCCGATTGCGTGCAATCGACGCCATCCACGTGATCGGGGACGACAGGCCGGGATTGAACTGCCCTGCATTGTTCCAGATCTTGACGTAGGCGTCCTGAATGACCTCCTCCGCGAGATCCTGACGCCGCAAGATACGGAGCACCACGCCGAACAGTTTCGCCCGCGTGGCAACGTAGAGCCGCTCGAAAGCGGCCTCGTCGCCTTTGGCAACAGCGGCGATCAGCCAGACCAGTTCAGGCGGCGTCAACATATCGAACGTCCCTAGCTCCCGTCATCCGCAGCGTCCAGCACTGCATAGCCTGACAATCCTCTCCGGCGTCAGGATTGTGACCTCTTTTGATAATTTAGAACGCGCCTGAACGCAAAACCGGATTTCGGCGTCGCGGTCCGCTCCCGCTGCGACCACGCCTTTGCGTATCTTTTTTGCAGCGGACCGCGCAACCATCGCAGCGACCGCCGCTTGGGCGTCTCAAAAGCAGAACCCGGGCGAAACGCCCGGGTTCGATGGATATGAATTGCCGATGTCGCCCTCAGGCGATGGCAGCGTTCATGCGCGCCCGCATCAGGCCGATGCTGTCGAGATCGGCCTGTTCGCGGGCGTTCTCTTCCGCACGCTCGCGAGCCTGGTCGCGTTCGTCGAGCAATTCGACCTTCTTCAGTTCATCGAAGGCTTCCCCGAGAAGGCTCTTGGCGTCTTCGAGCTGGACGCGCAGTTCGTCCGCCGAGCGGGTCAGGTTTTCGCGGCGCTGGATCGCAGCCTTGGCGTAGGTCGGGTAGGCGAAATGCGTGGGATCGTTGATCCCGGCACGTTGCTGCTCGATTTCGATTTCGCGCTCCAGATCGACCGACATGCGCTGGAAGTCAGCGATCATGCTCTCGATCTGTGCGACCCGCCGTCGCTTTTCGTCGACCTGGAATTTCTTCAGGCGGATCAGCGTTTCACGTGACTTCATCGACTCGTACTCCCCAGAAGTCCCAATCTGACGCGGGACAACCGGCATCCCCTTTGGGTCCCGCCGGCACTACTCTTATGAGAAGCGGATGATGGCCTGACAAAGTTAGCGTTCCGTTTCCAAGGTCTTAAGGATTTGCTCCAACCGCCGATAGCCGTCCGCGAGACTGGTCACCTCGTCCTTGGCCTGGCGCAAAAAGTCATCCAGGTCGGGATTCAGCCGGATCGCCTCATCGACCTCGGTACTGGAACCCGCCCGGTAGGCGCCAAGGCGAATCAGTTCCTCCATATCGGAATAAGTGGCCATCACCTGCCGCGCGCGGGTGATGACCGGCAGGAAGGCAGCATCGGCGGATTTCGGCATGGTGCGCGACACCGACTTCAGGACATTGATCGCGGGATAACGGCCGCGCTCGGCGATGGCGCGCTCCATTACGATGTGGCCGTCGAGAATGCCGCGGACCGCATCGGCCACCGGCTCGTTATGATCGTCACCATCGACCAGCACCGTGAAGATGCCGGTGATGGTTCCCTTGTCGGCGCCGGGACCGGCGCGCTCCAGAAGCTTCGGCAGTTCAGTGAACACCGTCGGCGTGTAGCCCTTCGTGGTTGGCGGCTCGCCGGCCGACAATCCGATTTCGCGCTGCGCCATCGCAAAACGCGTCACCGAATCCATCATGCACATGACGTCCTTGCCCTCATCGCGAAAATATTCCGCGATGGCGAGCGTCAGATAAGCAGCCTGCCGCCGCATCAAGGCGGGCTCGTCGGAGGTCGCGACCACGACTACCGATCGTGCGAGGCCCTCCTCGCCGAGGTCGTCCTGCAGGAATTCCTGCACCTCGCGGCCGCGCTCGCCGACCAGCCCGATCACCGAAATGTCCGCATCCGCGTTGCGCGCCAGCATCGACAGCAGCACCGATTTGCCGACGCCGGAGCCGGCGAAGATACCAAGCCGCTGGCCACGGCAGCAGGTCAGGAAGGTGTTCAGCGCGCGGACGCCGAGATCAAGCGGTTTGCCGACCCGCTTGCGCGAGTGCGCCGGTGGCGGCGAATTGCGGAACGGCATCGGCGCCGGTCCCTGTGCCAGCGGACCCTTGCCATCGATCGGCTCGCCCATGGCGTTGAGAACGCGGCCGAGCCAAGAGGCCGCCGGGCGTACCTGGCTCGACGCATTGGCGATCACGGCGCGGCAGCCGCGCCGCACCCCTTCAAGACCGGCGAACGGCATCACCACCGCATTATTGCCGGTGAAGCCGATCACCTCGCAGGGAATAAACCGGTTGGTTCCAGTCTCGACCACGATCCGCGCGCCGACCGACATCGCATGGATCGGACCGGCGACCTCCACCATCAGCCCGCGCACGCCGACGACGCGGCCATAAATATTGACGCCGTCGATGTCGCCGATCTGTTCGGCGAGGCCCTTCATGGCGAAAACCTTAAGTTTCCGCGCATTGTAGGGTGGCCCTTAACCTCGTGTTTACCCGCATCGTTAATCATTACGTCACTTGTCTTTGGGTGACTGAACGCGCTCGTCTTCAGGATGAAGACGAGTCGCGAGAATCGGTTAAGCCCGATTCTTCATGTGGAAACTGAACGCGGTTCGGATAAGAAAAGCTGCTTCTACGCAACATCTTAGGGCGATTCGACAGAAATTGCACTGATAGAGCTTGCGCAACGGAATCAGGTTTTGTTAACCATAGACAGTCAGGATCCGAATCAGTTGCTTAAAGGCGTTCCAGTGCCGCAAGTATTGCGGCCGGCCTGACGCCCGGAGCGGCGACTATAGGGGACTGGCATGCGCGTTTTGCTGATAGAAGATGACAGCGCCGTCGCGCAGTCGATCGAGCTGATGCTCAAGTC
>JBDTCP010000123.1:0-5346 GCA_039923555.1 Nitrobacter sp. | reverse complement strand
TCTGATGAACCGCAAGGCGGACCGGGCGATCGCAGCACTTCGCACGACGCGGATCGCCGACCTCGCCGGCGAACTCCGGCAGCAGAGATTGCTGCTCGAGGCACGGGCGCAGAGCGACATCGGTCGCCGCGATCTCGCCCTCGACATCATCTCCAATCTCACCGGGCGCGAGGCGATCCGTCTGCGGTCGGATATCTACTGGGGCGCGCGGCGCTGGCGTGAGGCATCCGAACAGATCGAACTCTATTACGGCGACCGCTGGCGCGATTTCCGACCGCTCAACTCGAATGAGAAAAGCGATGTCATCCGTGCAGTGATCGGCTATGCGCTCGCCGACGACGCGCTGGGGCTCGTCCGGTTTCGCGAGAAATATGCGCCGCTGATGAGCGGTACCGCCGACAAGCTCGCGTTCGACACCGCAAGCAAGCCCGCCGCAGGCAACAGCGCCGAATTCGAGCAGATCGCCAGGATGGCAGCGAAGGTCGATACGCTCGCCGGCTTCCTGCGCGAGATGAAAACCCGGTTTCCCGACATGACGGCGAGGGCGCCGCTGCCGCCGGAAACGGCAAAGGCCGATCCCTCTCCCACGGGCGCGCTGCCGCAGATCGTCGGGTTGAAGCATGTCGAGGCATCGCGCTGACGGGATGCGAACGGTGGATCGGGCCAGAATGCGTTGCGCCGTAAGCCGCGACTCAGCTGCCGTAGCTCTGCACCAGGCTGCCCGCCACCAGCGACCAGCCATCGACCAGCACGAAGAAGATCAGCTTGAACGGCAGCGACACCACGACTGGCGGCAGCATCATCATGCCCATCGACATCAAGACCGATGCGACCACGAGGTCGATGATGAGGAAGGGCAGAAACAGCAGAAAGCCGATCTCGAAGGCGCGCTTCAGCTCCGAGATCATGAAGGCCGGCATCAGGATGCGCAGCGAGAGGTCTGCGGGTGTCGCTGGCGGCGGTTCGCCGGACAGGTCCATGAACAGCTTCAGATCCTTCTCGCGTACGTTCTTCTGCATGAAGCCGCGCAGCGGAACTGACGCGCGCTGCAGCGCGTCCTCGACGGTGATCTGGTTGGCGATCAGCGGCTTGATGCCGTCGTCGTAGGATTTCTGCAGCGTCGGGCCCATTACGAATGCGGTGAGGAACATCGCCAGCGCGATGATGACGGAGTTCGGCGGCGCGGTCGCGGTTCCCAGCGCAGTGCGCAGCAGCGACAGCACGACCACGATGCGCGTGAACGACGTCATCATGATCAGGATCGACGGTGCGATTGACAGCACCGTGAGCAGGGCGATCAACTGGATCGCGCGTTCGGTCACGCCGCCGTTGCCAGCGCCGCCGAGGTTGATGCTGATATCCTGCGCGAACGCCGGCCCGGCGAGCGACCCGGCGACTATCAGAATGAGAAAAAATAAAACTCTACGCGGATGGGCCGCCGGCCTCACGAAGGCGACTTCGGGCGTCCGAGCAGGGACGCCATCTCGTCTTCAAGGTGTTCGAAACCGGATTTCGGACCGGGCGGTGCGACTGGCGGCGCCACCGACGGCTCGCCGTGCGGTGCGGGGACGGCCGAAATTTCGCCGCTCCGCGCACGACCCGGCGGTTCGGGAACGACCGGCGGTGCAGCTTCGGGCTTGCTGTCGTCGGCCGGACGCCGCAGCGCGGCCTCAAGGCGTTTCGCCATCTCGGCGAGATTTTGATCGGCGCTGGACGTGGACGGAGACGGTGTTGCGGACGTAGGCAGGGGCGGCGGGAATGCCGGCCGCTCGGCCGCGCGCGACGGCGACGCGGGTGCCGGTTCGGCCGGACGAACGGGCGGGCGCGGCGGCATCGCCGGCTCGCCACGCGCCGGACGGGCGCCGCGAATATCGGTCCGACTCATGGGTTCGGGTGTGAAGCCGGCCAAAGGATCGCTGCGACGCTCGGCGGTGGCCGGACGACGCACCGCGTCGACGAAGGGGGGGCGAACCGGCCGCGGTTCCGGCATCTGGGATTCCGGATGATCCAGCATCTCGGACCGGTGGCCGTCGGTCTCCGCCCAGCCGGTTTCGGCCAGCGGCGGCAGGCGCGGCGCCGGCTGCTCGCTGCCGGATGAAGGACGTTGCGGCATCTGATCGCGTCCCGGCGTGGCGCGGACGATGTTGGGTTCCACGACGATGTCGGTTGGCCCGCCGATCATCAGCAGGTGCTCGACATTGTCACGACGCACCAGGACCAGTCGACGTCGTCCGTCGACTGCGGCGGCGTCGATCACCGCCAGACGGGGCATTCGTCCGCGATTGGCGTTGGTGCCGAGACGGTTTCCCGCGAATCGCCGCACCAGCCAGGCGGCCCCGGCGATCAGCGCCAGGACCACGATGAATGCGAAGACAAAAGTAAACGCGTTAGGCATGCATGAGTCCCCGCAAACAGCGCCTTATTTCAGCTTCAGATCGTCGAACGCCTCCCGGCATCCTCCCATGACGATCGAGCCTTGGCCCTATCTGTTAATCCCGCTCGGCAAAAGCTGCCGCTGACAACCTTAATAACCTATGAATCGACCGGACCAAACAAACTTCTGAAAACCAGCGTTCCCGTAAAGGAGGGTGGTTAACGCAGCATCCGTGGCAAAAATGCGCTCGATTGAGGATTGAACACACAATGCCTGAAGGTTGCGGCACCGGCTCTTAACCCGCCGTTAACCATATGGGCGGCAAATTCTGCCTACCTCGGCGGCGCCTCGTCCCGAGGGCAGAGCGGAGACCCGCGCCGTGTCCATCAACGATATCCCCGCGCTCGCGGCATTGCGCACCCGGATGCAGTGGCATCAGGAGCGCCAGCGCGTGCTCGCCGAAAACATCTCCAACTCCGACACTCCTAACTTCAAGCCGCGCGATCTCATTGAGCCGAAGTTCGACGCGCAGGGCGCCAATGCGTCTGGTGGGACCGCGCTGGCGATGACGCGGACCAGTTCGGGCCAGAACATCGCGGGCTCCGGCCCGGCCTCGACCTTCGACCAGAATCGTCATGCCGGCTTTCAGACCCGTCCCGCAGGAAACGCGGTCAACCTCGAGGACCAGATGCTCAAGGTGTCGGCCAACCAGATGGACTACGCCGCCGCAACCTCGCTCTACAGCCGCAGCCTGCACCTGCTGAAGATGGCTGTCGGCAAGGCGTGACGCACGGCTGAACGGAAGGAGACTTTACCATGGCAGACAACGGCGCCGACTTCATGAGATCGATGAGCATCGCGACCTCCGGTCTGCGCGCGCAGGCGGGACGGATGCGGGTGATCTCGGAAAACATCGCCAACGCCGACTCAACCGCGCAGACGTCGGGGGGCGATCCTTACCGCCGCAAGGTGCCGACGTTTTCATCGGCGCTCGACCGTGCGCTCGATGCGCAGGTGGTGACGCTGGGCCGCGTCAAGCCCGACACGTCGGATTTCCGCGTCAAGTATGAGCCGAGCAATCCCGCCGCCGACGCCAGCGGCAACGTCAAATATCCCAACGTCAATTCGATTGTCGAAATGACCGACATGCGCGACGCGCAGCGGTCCTACGAGGCCAACCTCAACATCATCAGCGCAACGCGCCGGATGATTCAGCGCACGCTCGATATCCTCAAGTCCTGATCGGAGACCTGACCCATGGCATCACCCACCGTCGCAGCAAACGCCTATGCGAGCCTCGCGAAGATGATGGAATCCGGCGCCGGCGCCGGCAAGGCGTCGGACGGGGGCGGCCCGTCGTTCAGTTCGGTGCTGAAGGATGCGCTCGGCAGTGTGATGGAAGCCGGGCGGAAGTCCGATACCCAGACCGTGGCGATGGCGTCGGGCAAGGCCAATGTGATGGACGTGGTGACGGCGGTTGCGGATAACGACGTCGCGGTGTCGACGCTGGTGTCGGTGCGCGACCGCGTCATCCAGTCCTACGAAGACATCATGAAGATGCCGATCTAGGTCTTTCGCCATGAAGTCGAACGCCGCTTTCTCGCTTCACCTCTCCGATGGAGAGACGTCGGATTACCCGGCAGCGCAATCGCGTGCCCGATCAAGCCGGGTGAGGGGTTATCACGTCACGATAGACCTGACCCCCTCACGCCAACCCTCTCCGCGTGGAAAGGGACGTGCTTTCGTATCCGTACTGCACCTGCTGCACTCCTTTAGAAAATTCAGGAAAGAAATTGTCATGACCGGCGCTGAAACACTGGATGTCGCGCGCGAAGCGATCTGGACCATCGTTATAGTATCGGGGCCGTTGCTGGCGGTCGGCCTCGTCGTCGGCGTCGCGATTTCGCTGGTGCAGGCATTGACGCAGATCCAGGAGCAGACGCTGGTGTTCGTGCCGAAGATCCTCGCGATCTTCGTGACGCTGCTGCTGGCGCTGCCGTTCATGGCCGATGCGCTGCACGGCGAAATGATGCGGATTTCCTCGCGAATCATCGGCGGCTGATGCACAAGGCTGGTGGCGTGAATTTGACTTCCGCGACCCATTGGCCGCACGAACAAGCTACATTTGCTAGTGGTCCTTCGATTCTAACTTCGCAAGGACACGCGCTGAAACGGGATGCGGAAGTTAGAATCGGACCATGGGTCTTTCCGCTTCTGATGGAATCAGAAGCGGGGCTATAATTTTGATTTGACGCGTTTTCTTCACGCGAACCGGTATCCACTTCGCTCGAAAACGCTACAGGGCACCATGCGCATCGATGTTTCGCTTCTGCCCGCCCTTGGCGCCGCCTTCATGCTGGTGTTTGCCCGCATCGGCGCGATGGTGATGTTGTTGCCGGGGCTCGGCGAGGTGAATATCCCCGTGCGCATCAAGCTCGGGATCGCGCTGGCGCTGACCCTCATTATCCTGCCGCTGCATCGCGCCGCCTATCACGTCGACATGCAGTCGATCACGCCACTGGCGGTCTTGATGGTGCATGAAATCATCATCGGCGTGGTGCTGGGCGCCACTGCGCGGGTGACGCTGTCGGCCCTGCAGGTGGCAGGCTCGATCATCGCACAGCAACTCGGACTGGGATTCGTCACCTCGGTGGATCCGACCCAGGGCCAGCAGGGCGTGCTGATCGGCAACTTCCTGACCTTGCTCGGCATCGCACTGCTGTTCGCGACCGACACGCACTATCTCGTCATCGCCGCGCTGAACGACAGCTACAAGATTTTTTCGCCGGGCGAGCTGATGCCGAGCGGCGACGTGGCGGCGCTGGCGACGCGCGCCTTCGCCGCTGCTTTCAAGATCGGCCTGCAACTGTCTGCACCGTTTCTTGTTTTCGGTCTCGTTTTCAATATCGGGCTCGGCGTTCTGGCGCGGCTGATGCCGCAGATGCAGGTCTATTTCGTCGGCGTTCCGCTCT
>JBDTCP010000122.1:0-9722 GCA_039923555.1 Nitrobacter sp. | reverse complement strand
CGGCCGGGCCGGCGTGAGGCGCGGATCATCCATAGCGTTCGCTCAGCAGTCTGTAGATCGCCCGCGCGGCCTGGCATTCGCCGCCTTCGGGACGCGCCGGCTTTGCCGACGGCGTCCAGCCATAGATGTCGACATGAAGCCAGCTTTTTGCTGCTTCGACGAAGCGTTGCAGAAATAGCGCGCAAATGATCGATCCGGCGAATCCGCCAGATGGCGCGTTGTTGATGTCCGCGACCTTGGAATCGAGCCAGGCATCGTAGGCAGGCCAAAGCGGCATCCGCCATAACGGATCGTTCTCGGCTTGCGCGCAGCGCGCGACATCGAGTGCCAGTCTGTCGTCGCTGGTATAGAATGGCGGCAGATCCGGGCCGAGCGCCACACGTGCCGCGCCCGTGAGAGTCCCCAGGTCGATCAGCAGATCCGGCATCTCTTCGTCGGCCAGCGCCAGCGCGTCGGCGAGGACCAGCCGGCCTTCGGCGTCAGTGTTGCCGATCTCCACCGTCGGCCCCTTGCGCGATGGAAAAATGTCGAGCGGCCGAAACGCGTTGCCGGCCACGGCATTCTCGACCGCCGGGATCAGCACGCGCAGCCGGATCTTCAGCTTCGCATCCATGACCATCAACGCCAGAGCCAGCACATTGGCCGCGCCGCCCATATCCTTTTTCATGATCTGCATGCCGCTGGCGGATTTGAGATCGACGCCGCCGGTGTCGAAGCAGACGCCCTTGCCGACCAGCGTGACCTTTGGGTGCGCGGGATCACCCCAGGTGATATCGATCAGGCGCGGCGCACGCGGCGAAGCCATTCCGACGGCATGGATCAGCGGAAAATTCTGGTGCCTCAGATCGTCGCCGACAATGCAGATGAATTCCGCGCCGAAACGCTGCGCGAGATGTTGAGCCGCGGCCGCAAGCTCCTCCGGTCCCATATCGTTGGCAGGCGTATTGATCAGGTCGCGGGCAAGCGTTGCGGCTTCTGCCATCCGCGAGATTGCAGCGACGTCGACTCCATCGGGCGGGACCAGCCGGGCCTTGGACACATCCGCCTTGCGATAGCGGTCGAAACGATAGCTGCCGAGTGCAAAGGCCAGCGCTGCGAGATGCATGTCGTGCGGCGCATTGGCAAAGCGAAATGTTCCGGCGGGCAACAGCCCCGGCAGCTTGCCGGTGAGAAAGGGATCGCGCGACCGGTCCGAAGCGTCGCTCAGCCCGAAGAGAACCTGGGAGATGTCGCCGTTTGCCGCCGGCAGCGCCAGATACTGCCCCGGCTTCGCTGCGAAGCCGTTCGCCTCGGCATAGTGGCGAGCTGAACCTTCGAGTGCTGTGCCGATCGATCCCCACGTCGCCTTGGTGACGAAGGTGATTGGAATGGCCTCCTCGGCCGCTGCGGTCGTAAACGCGGAATGCATGGTGTCTCGATCTCTCGGTTCGTTGAGGGAGTTTAACGGGAGCGGGCGCAGGTGTCAGTCAGGAGCAGTTAACCAGACGTTAGGGTTAACAGTTTATTGCTGAAACCATCTATCTTCCCGATCGGCCTGCAATTGCGAGTGAAAGTGCCATGCGTCAGCAGTCTAGTACCGCCGATTTGAAATTCCTGCACCGGTCGCAGCGGGTTCGTTCTCAGGAATTTCAAATCGAAAGCGGTACTCGAATCATAGAGTTGCTAGTACCCTTTGGTTTTCGAAGTCCGTGTCAACGACTGCCGCAGCCGACTCACGGACTTCGAAAACCGGGTACTGGTCTTGCTAGGCTTCTCGCATCCGCAGCCTTGACGGCGATACTGGCAACCGCATTAGGCGGTTGTCAGACCACGGGCATGCCTGACATCACCGGCTCGCTGGGCGCGAAAGCGGAGGCTACTCCCGAGGCCGACTCTCATCGCGCCGTAGAAGCCTATGGCGAGCGATTTCGGGCCAACCCCAAGGATGCCAATGCGGCCCTGAAGTACGGGCAGGCATTGCGCGCCATCGGGCAGCGCGCCCAGGCTGTCGCGGTGCTCGAACGCGCCGCGATCCTGAATCCGGGCAACAGGGCCGTGCTGGCCGGTTGGGGGCGTGCGCTGGCGGACAACGGGCAGTCTCAGCAGGCATTTGATGTTCTCAGCCGGGCCCATACGCCGGAAAACCCGGACTGGCGGATTCTTTCGGTGCAGGGAACCGTGCTCGACAAGCTCGGCCGTCACGACGACGCGCGGAAGTACTATGCGAGCGCGTTGAGGATCATGCCCGACGAGCCCTCGGTACTGTCCAATCTGGGGATGTCGTACGTCCTGACCAAGGAACTTGCGAAGGCCGAGGAAGTGTTGCGTCGCGCATACGCCAGCGCTCGGGCCGACAGCCGGATCCGGCAGAACCTGGCGCTGGTCGTCGGCTTGCGGGGTCGGTTCGACGAAGCCGAAAGCATCGTGAAAGCCGATCTGCCCGCCGACGAAGCGGAGGCGAACGTCGCCTATCTGAAGCAGATGCTCGGCCGCAACGGCAATGCGCGGGCCGGGGCGGGAGATGGTCCCGGACCGAATTCCCGCCGTTCCTGATAACCTGATACTGATTACCTGATAGCGTCTGCGGTCGAAGACTAATTCGCCGGTGTCTCGTGCCGCCGATGGCGTGTCTCAATGCAGGCCCATTATTTTTATGCCCGACGGCCCGAGAATGACCACGAACAGCACAGGCAGGAAGAACACGATCATCGGAACCGTCAGCTTGGGTGGCAGGGCAGCTGCCTTCTTCTCGGCTTCGGTCATGCGCATGTCACGATTTTCCTGGGCCATCACGCGAAGGCTTTGCGAGAGCGGCGTGCCATATCGCTCCGACTGCTGGAGAGCGAGACACGCCGACTTCACGCCCTCGACCCCCGTGCGTTTCGCAAGATTTTGATACGCGACCTTGCGATCCTGCAGATAGGACAGCTCGGCCGTGGTCAGCGTGAACTCCTCGGCCAATGCGACCGACTGGGAACCGATTTCCGTGCTGACCTTGCGGAATGCGACTTCGATCGACATGCCGGACTCGATGCAGATCAGGAGCAGGTCGAGCGCGTCGGGGAAAGCCCGTTTGAGCGAGAGCTGACGCTTGGCGATGGCGTTCTTCAGGAACAGCATGGGTACCTGCAAGCCGAGAAACGCGGCGCCGATACAAATGCCGATCTTGATTGGGGCCGACTGCTGCATATGAGACAGCAGGAAAACGTAAATGGCTGCTCCGACCAGCATCACGATGGGGGTGACCATGCGGAAGAACAGGAACGTGATGTAAGGGGCCTGACCGCGATAACCCGCCATGACGAGCTTCTCGCGCGCAGCTTCCTGCGCCACCCACTTGCCGAGATTGAGGTCTTCCACGATCTTCGAGACGATCTGCTTCGGAGCCTGACGGAGCGAGACCTTTTCGGATTTTGAGAGCCGCTCGCGCTCACGCTGCCGGATGCGTTCCCGTTCGCTGGCGACCGCCTTCATTCGTTTGGTGAGCCCGTCCGCCACGAAGAACGGCGTGATCAGCGTGTAGGCGGTCGCGCTGACGGCGATGGCGGCGAGGACCATCGTCATGAACCGCGGGTCGTGAAATCTCTCGATCAGGAGTTCGAGCATGTTGCACCGTCAGAAGTCGAAATTGATCATTTTCTTCATCACGAAGATGCCGGTCGACATCCACAACACGCAGCCGGCCAGCATCAGCCGCCCGATGGGATGGGTCCACAGAAGCGCGATGTAGTCCGGTGTGGAAAGATAGACCAGCAGCATGACGACCGGAGGCAGCGAACCGATGATCGCGGCAGACGCCTTGGCTTCCATCGACATGGCCTGGATTTTTTCGGCCATCTTCTTGCGGTCGCGCAGCACCTTGGACAGGTTGCCCAGAGCTTCTGACAGGTTGCCGCCGGATTTCTGCTGGATCGCGATCACGATGCCGAAGAAGTTCGCTTCGGGAACCGGCATCCGCTCGAACAGGCGCCCGCAGGCCTCGCCGAGCGGCATGCCGATCGCCTGCGTCTCGATGATTGCCGCGAATTCGCTTTTCACCGGCTCGGGCGAGTCGGCCGCGACGACCTTGAGAGACTCGAACAGCGGCAAGCCGGCCTTGATGCCGCGGACAATCACGTCGACCGCGTCCGGAAGTGCCTTGAGAAACTTTTTCTCGCGGCGCTTCTTGAGGAAGCCCAGCGACCAGCGCGGCAAACCGAAGCCCGCCGCGAATGCGAGCCCGACGGCTGCGATCGGCCCGGCCCCCAGGAACATCGGAACGACAAAACAGACCGCGCCGAGGATGCCGGAGACGATCAGAAATTTTTCCTTCGACCAGGACAGGCCTGCCTGTGTGATACGGGCGGGGAGCGCGAGCTTCCTGTCCCGCTTCAGGCGTTGCTCGATTTCCCGCAGCGATCCCTCGACCTGCTCGCGGCGCGAACGCTGAGCTCTGTCGACCTGCCGGGCAGCCGGCACGGTCCGCGCGAATGCGGCGCGGCGCTTCTCAGTCTTCGCTTCGCCCGACAGTGCCGGATACAGGAACACCCATGCGACGCCGCCTACCGCGGTTGCAGCCATGAATGCCAGTGCGAGGGTCTGCAAGTTCATGGGCCCGCGTCCTCAGATCTCGACCTTGATTTCCGCCGCATCGAGTGCGGCTGCAAGCCGCTTCTCTTCGCCATAATATCGAGCGCGGTCCCAGAACCTCGGTCTTCCGATTCCCGTCGAACGGTGCCGGCCGATAATATTTCCGTTAGCGTCCTCGCCAAGCAGATCATAGAGGAAGATGTCCTGGGTGATGATAGTATCGCCTTCCATTCCCATCACCTCGGTGATGTGAGTGATGCGCCGAGAGCCGTCGCGAAGGCGGGCCGCCTGGACGATGATGTCGATCGAGGCACAGATCATCTCGCGAATGGTACGCGAGGGCAGCGAGAAGCCACCCATCGTGATCATCGACTCGCAGCGCGACAGCGCCTCGCGCGGATTGTTCGCATGCAGCGTGCCCATCGAGCCGTCATGGCCGGTGTTCATGGCCTGCAACAGATCGAACGCTTCGGGTCCGCGAACCTCGCCGACGATGATACGCTCCGGGCGCATACGAAGGCAGTTGCGGACCAGTTCGCGCATCGAAACCTGGCCCTCGCCCTCGATATTGGGCGGCCGGGTTTCGAGCCTCACCACATGCGGCTGCTGCAACTGAAGCTCGGCGGCGTCTTCGCAGGTGATGATGCGCTCGTCGTGGTCGATATAGTTCGTGAGGCAATTGAGCAACGTCGTCTTGCCGGAGCCTGTGCCACCCGAGATCAGCACGTTGGCGCGGCACCGCCCGATGATCTGAAGGATCGTGCCACCGTCCGGCGTAATGGCGCCGAATTTCACCAGCTGATCGAGAGTCAGCTTGTCCTTCCTGAATTTTCGGATTGTCAGCGCGGGCCCGTCGATCGCGAGCGGAGGAACGATCGCGTTGACGCGAGATCCGTCGGCGAGACGCGCGTCACATATCGGCGAGGATTCATCGACTCGGCGGCCGACCTGGCTGACGATCCGCTGGCAGATGTTCAGCAGTTGCTGGTTGTCGCGGAACCGGATTCCGGTCCGCTGGATCTTGCCGCCGACTTCGATGAAGACGGTGCCGGCGCCATTGACCATGATGTCGGCGATGTCGTCGCGGGACAGCAACGGCTCAAGCGGACCGTAACCGAGAACGTCGTTGCAGATGTCGTCGAGCAGCTCTTCCTGCTCGGCGATCGACATCACGATATTCTTGATCGCGATGATCTCGTTGACGATGTCGCGGATTTCCTCGCGCGCGGACTCGCCGTCGAGTTTGGCAAGCTGGGCGAGGTCGATGGCCTCGATCAGGGCACCGAAAATCGTCGCCTTGACCTGATAATAGGTGTCGGAGCGTCTGGCATCCATGGCCGGTGCTTGCGGCGCGGGACGCGCCGGCGCCAGCGGCGGTGAGGCGACCGTCGGCGAAGCAATCTCGGCGGACGCATGCACGCCGGCGGCGGCCGGAGGGGCCTCCAGCGTCAGGCCTCCCGACTTCCGGACATCGTTCTCTGATCCGCTACGCTTACCAAACACGGTGGTACTCCACGCGATGACTTATTTTTTTGCCCGCAGCTTCTCGATGAATGGAGGCAGAAACGATTTCCGCGGCTTCTTCGCCTCGCCACGGCCGGTCAGGCGCTGCGCAATCTGCAAGAACATTTCCGTGGTTCGATGGCTCGCCGCGATTTCAGCGATCATCTGACCGTTGTTCGCGGCAGATCCGAACATCTGCGGGTCGAATGGGATGCTGACGATTGGCTGGGTTTCAATGGCCTTCGCGAATTCATTGGCATTGATCTCGGGCCGCTTCGGAATGCCGACCTGGTTGAGGCAATAGAGCGGAGGCCGGTCGTTCGGCCGTGCCGTCTTGAGCAGATCGTACAGGTTTTTCGTGTTGCGAAGGTTGGCGAGGTCGGGCGCCGCGACGATGAGGATGTCGTCCGCGGCGATCAAGGCTCGCTTGGTCCAGCCGGACCATTGATGCGGGATATCGAGCACGATACAGGGCATCGTCGTCCGCAAGGTATCGAGGATCGAATCGAATGCGTCCGCTCCGAAGTCATAGACCCGGTCCAGCGTCGCCGGCGCCGCGAGCAGGCTCAGATGATCGGTGCATTTGGACAGCAGGCGATCGACGAACGCCGTGTCGACGCGGTCCGGCGAAAAGACGGCGTCGGCGATGCCTTGCGGCGGGTCCTGATTGTAGTCCAGGCCGGCGGTGCCGAAGGCGAGGTCGAGATCGGCGACGACCGAATCGAGCGCCAGATCGCGTGCAATCGCCCAGGCGACATTGTGGGCGACCGTCGACGCGCCAACGCCGCCCTTGGCGCCGGCAATGGCGATGACCCGGCCTACAGCCTTGGCTTCTGGAGCTGAAAACAGGCCGCAAACCGCGCGGACCATGTCAAGGGCTTTGACCGGCGCGATGACGTAATCGCTGATGCCGCGTTTGACCAGCTCGCGATACAGCGTGACGTCGTTGACGCGGCCGATGACGATGACGCGCGTACCTGCGTCACACACGCTAGCCAGCTGATCGAGCCCGGCCAGAATGTCGCCGCGCTCTTCGGCTTCGAGAATGATGACGTTCGGCGTCGGCGCCGAGCGATAGGCTTCCGCGGCAGCGGCCATGCCGCCCATCTGGATCTTGAGATGGGCCTTGTCTAGTCGGCGATCCTCGCCGGCCGCTTGCACGGCCGTGGCTGTTTCCATTATTTCGCAAAAGGCCTGCACCGATACGCGAGGCGCCGGCGCGATATGATCGTCGGCCTCCCGCGGCGCGGCGGCGGCTTCTTCGTCTTGGCGAGAGTAGCTGATCATTGTCCCACTTCGCTAATTTTGCCCTTATCCGCATCCGGATAGACGGTGGCTGACGACTGACCCTGTCGATACTTGCCGAGTACGTAGGTCCGACGGGCGGTATAGGCTGGCGTTTCTGGGCGCGGCTGCACCAGGTCAGAGGGGTTATCGACCATGGCAGCGAGATTGCGCTGATTGGCGCAGCCAAAATTCCAGTACGGCTTGTTGTCCAAATAACCCTTGTTATTAATCGAAGGGCCGAGGTCTTCCGGCCAAACGCCGCAGGGGCCTGCCACGGCCGCGATCCGCGGATAGGTCAGGCGAATGGTCGCGAACAGGCGAGGGTCGGCGGGACGAAAATGCCGGACGATGATCCCGCGCGGCGGAACGCCGGCGGCCGTCAGCAGCGAGCGCACCTCTCTGAATGAATCGGCGGCGGCCCGGGCATTGCTGGTGTCGGTCGGCACTTCGGCGACGATCGCGCCGGTCCCCTCGCGGAGCCAGACGCTCGCAAGCCCAACGACATCGGCGCGCTGCGATGCCGACAGGCCGCCGCGCGTGTTGCCGACAAAGATGTTTACGGTCCTGTTGGCTTCCTGGATCGCGATGGGATGCCGCAAGCGATAATCGTTCGGAATGCTCGCGGTGGTATCTTCCTGACTCGTATGAGTGCAGGCGCCCAGCCCGGCGGCCAGGCCGGCGACGAGAACAGCCATGCGAAGGCTGCGGTAGGGTTCGGCGGAATCTGCGGATGTCATTGTTTCGTTCCTTGCTCCGCCTTAGTCGGTAATGAAGCCATAGGTGCCGCGATAGTGGCGCGCGGGTTCGACGCGGCCCGGAGCGCCGTAGATGCGATTGATGCTGCCCAGCAGGTCGGCCTGCGGGTCCGATGCATCCGCGAATCCGTCATCAGGCCGCGAAAGATCCTTCTGCGCGACGGCGCGCACGACGTAAGGCGTTACGAGAATCATCAACTCGGTATTGTTGTTGACGTAGTCGCGGCTGCGGAACAACGTTCCCAATACCGGGATCTGGGATACTCCCGGCAAGCCGCTGATGGATTGCTTGGTCTGCTGTTTGATAAGGCCGGCCATCACCATCGAACCGCCCGACGGAATCTCAAGTGTCGTATCGGCGCGGCGGGTCTTTAGTCCGGGAATCGTAGTTCCGCCGATTGAAATGGAGGTTTCCTGAGACAATTCGGAGACTTCGGTCGCCACGCGCAGGCTGATGCGACCTTCGCTGAGCACAACAGGCGTGAAGCCGAGCGAGATACCGAACTTCTTGAACTGGATGGTTTGTTTGCAAGGACTGGTCGAACAATCAGGCGCGCCAGGGACGGGAAACTCACCGCCGACAAGGAAGTTGGCGGCTTCTCCCGAGATCGCCGTGAGACTCGGCTCCGCGAGCGTACGAACGACGCCGGCGTTCTCCATGGCGCGCACGGTCGCTTGGACCGATGGAACGCTGAGCCCGTTAACGGTTGTATGACCGAAGCCGGCGGCGGCGCTGTTACCCTCCACCAGGGAATGGCCGGTTGAGGTAAAAGGGTTAGCGTTGTTAAAGTTCACAACGGAGGTGCCGTAGCTCAGGTTGGCACTCAAATCGACGCCGAGTTGCTTGACGATGTCGCGTTGCACTTCCGCGACCACTACCTTGAGCATGACCTGGTCGCGGCCACGGACAGCGATGCTGTTGACAACTTTGTCCGATCCGCCCGCAAGGCGTGCAGCCAGGTCGGCCGCTTGCTGGGATTCCGCCGGGCTCTGGACCCAACCCGAAAGTATGACGCCGTCACCGAGGCCGTCGATCTTGATGTCGGCATTCGGCAGAATTTGCCTGAGCGCAGCCTGCAAGCCGTTGAGGTCGCGCTTAACGGCAATGTCGTAGGCCGAGATCTGCTGGCCGGCGGCGTCGAAGAATATGATGTTGGTTTGACCGACCGCGGCACCGATGATGTAGGCGCGCTGCGCCGATCTCACCACTGCATTCGCGATCTTCGGGTCCGCAACCAGAACGTCTTTGACGTCACGAGGCAAATCCACGACGACGGACTTGCCGATGCCAAGCGACAGAGATCGCGCATTCATCTTTCCGCCGGCCGACGCGGCCGGCACGCGATAATCGCTCGCGTAAAGAGGCGTCAGCGCCGGATTCAGCGTGAAGGCGGCAATTGCCGCAAATGAAAGAGACCGCGTCACAAAGGCCTGCAGCGGTGTCGGATTTGTCGTGCACTTCATGACGCGTCCTTGATTACCTTTGTACGGTGGTCTGAGTCGGAACGCCGTAACGGACGACTTTAACGCTGTCGCGCCTCTGATCGTCGGTGCTGTTTTCCGGGGCATTGGCGTCAGCGAGGCTGCGCAACGCCAGCGACAGCGTTCCCATCTGGCGCGACCGCGCCA
>JBDTCP010000121.1:0-10483 GCA_039923555.1 Nitrobacter sp. | reverse complement strand
CCGATGTAATAGCCCTGCCAGTTGACGGTGCGTGACGAGAGCCCATCCGGCAGCGACCCGCGCAGCACAGGGAGGTCGGGCATATCGGCTGCATATGCGCCGTGCGCTGCCCCGAAAATCACTGCCGCCAGCAGAAGTCTACGCATTGCAACGCTCCATCGACACGACTTAGTTACGGAGCGATCATCGCCTGTTAACCTTAACCAATCGTTGTTGCGCGGCGTTTTCCGCCCCGATCTTTTCTTCAACAGCCGATCGCACTCGCGCTGATCACGCGCTTTGCACAAGCAAAAACGGCGCGAGAAATCCCGCGCCGTTAAGAATCGTCAAGAGATGGAAGGGCTCAGCCCTTGGTGACGAGCGGCGGCGGCGCATAGGCCGGTGCATCGAAATTCCAGCGCATACCGAAACGCACGTCCTGCGATGTGATGTCGTGGAATTGCATCGGATTGTAGACGTTGTTGGTTCCGTCGAACGCCCTGAGATCGCCCGTGACACCGTTGCCCAGGCTGACGTAGCGATACGACATTTCGAGCGTCAGGTTGTTGGTGACCTTGTAGGCAAGACCGGCGTGCACCGCCCAGGCGAAATTCCACTTCGACGCGGTGTCGCCGTAAGCCACGCTCGGTCCGATACCGCCGCCAGCCAGCGACCCGACGCCCTGATCGACGAAGTTGGAGATCGTATTGCGCGACATGCCGACGCCGGCACCGATAAACGGAGTGACGCAATACCATGTGCCGAGATCAGCATAGGCGTTAGCGAGGAACAGCCATTCCGACTTGCTGCCGGTATAGGTGTCGGAGCCAAATCCCGGTGCGCCGCCATTGTCGAAGGTGATGATGTCGAGGCCGTGGAAGTTTGACTTGCCGCGATACTCACCGGTGATGTCGCCGCGGAACCAGTTGTTGAACTGATAGCCGACACCGAGACCGAAGATGCCCGCACTGTCGAACCCGGTGCGCTGATCAAGCGAGGTCAGCGTGCTGTACAAGGCGTTGTCCAGATTTTTCACGCTTTGATTGCTGAATCCGATATCGCCGCGCAGGTACCAGCCACCAAAATCCTGAACCGGCGGCGCGTAATACTGCGGGGGTGGTGCGATGGGCATGTCGGCAGCGAATGCGGCCGATGACAACAACAGTGATGCCGCTCCGGCGGCGGCGAAGAATCTAACGCTACGCATCGGCTTCGTCCCTTTGTCCGGTGAGGCAGACGAGGCCCCACTCCTGAAAACTCACGGACGGACGATGACACCAAATTCTTAAACGTCGCTTAACCCTAATTTTTAAGGTTGATTTTCGGTGAGTTTTTTTCGGGGGCGACGAGAGCGGCTGCAAACCGCCGCCGCTTTGCCACACTTGCTAACAGTTCGTTGACAAAACCCCGATGGCGGCGATCACCCGTGCGGGATTTTCGGCATCTTCGGCAGGAACATCGCGAGCAGGCCAATCGCCGGCAGGAAGGCGCAGGCTTGATAGACGAACTCGATTCCCTTCGCATCCGCGACCTCGCCGAGCAGCGCCGCTCCAAGCCCTGCGGCGCCGAATGCAAAGCCGAAGAACACCCCCGAGATCATGCCGAGCCGGTGCGGCATCAGTTCCTGCGCAAACACCAGGATCGCCGGCATCGCAGAGGAGATGATAAGTCCGATGACGACCGTCAGTGCGACGGTACAGGGGAGATTTGCAAACGGCAGCAGCAGCGTGAACGGAAGCACCCCGAGGATCGAAAACCAGATCACATAGCGACGCCCGAAGCGATCGCCGAGCGGACCACCGAAATAAACCCCGACGGCCACCGCACCGAGAAATACGAACAGCAACAGTTGCGAGGTCTGCGTCGAGACGTGAAACTTCTCGATCAGATAGAAGGTGTAGTAGCTCGTCAGGCTCGACATGTAGATGTATTTCGAGAACACCAGCACGATCAGGATCGCCAGCGCTACCGCGGTCCGCGCGGGCGTCGGCGCCTCCGGTGACCAGGCCTGCGCGGCACTCTTGCGCGGCAGGATTCGCGGCTTGTACCAATGACCGATCTGCCAGAGCAGTACGATGGCAACAAAGGCGATCGACGAAAACCACGCAATGCTCGGCTGCCCGAACGGCACGATAATGAGCGCCGCCAGCAGCGGCCCCATCGCCGAGCCGAAATTTCCGCCGACCTGAAATACGGCTTGCGCGAATCCGTAGCGGCCACCCGACGCCATCCGCGCGATGCGCGCGGATTCCGGATGGAACACTGCGGATCCCAGACCGACGAGCCCGGCTGAAACAAGGATCATTCCGTAGACATGCGCCACGCTCAGCAGCAGCAATCCGACGAAAGTAAAACCCATGCCAATGGCGAGCGAGAACGGCTGGGCCTTCTTGTCGGTCACATAGCCGACGACGGGCTGGAGCAGCGACGCCGTCACCTGAAATGCCAGCGTGATCATTCCGATCTGGGCGAAGTCGAGTGCGTAGTTCTGCTTCAGGATCGGATAGACCGAGGGAATCAGCGACTGCATGGTGTCGTTGAGAAAATGCGAGAAGCTGATGCCGCCGAGCACGAGGTAGGCCGGACCGGTCGCCGACTTTGCGGCGATTCCGGGGGCCACTACCGGTGCGGCTAGCGTTTCTTCGGAGACGATGACGGGCTTGTTCACGAACGAGTTCCAGCTTGCTGCGACAGGCATCTGTTACGACGCCAGCGCCGGGCCGACCAGCAACAATAGATTATAGCTGGAATGCGCCGGGAGTGGTTCGCGAATCTGAACACGACGTTCTCATCCGCAGCTTCACGCCGCCGCCGCGCCGCCCAGCGCAGAAACGATCGTGTCCACGACCTCCTCGACCAGGATGCGGTCGTCGCCCTCGCCCATCACGCGAATCACCGGCTCGGTTCCCGAGGAACGAACCAGCAGGCGGCCGTGCCCGTTGAGACGCTTTTCGGCCGCGGTGATCGCCGACTTGACTTCGGCATGATCCAGCGGCTTGCCACTGCGATAACGGAAATTCTTCAGGATCTGCGGCAGCGGATCGAACTTGTGGCAGACCTCGGAGACCGGACGGCCCAGCTTCTGCACCACGGCGAGCACCTGAAGTGCGGACACGAAGCCGTCCCCGGTGGTCGCGTAATCCGACAGGATGATGTGGCCCGATTGCTCGCCGCCTAGATTATAGCCGTGCTTCAGCATCTGCTCGAGCACATAGCGGTCGCCGACCGGGGTCCGGACCAGTGATATCCCCTGCCCTTCGAGGAAACGCTCAAGACCGAGATTTGACATCACGGTGGCAACGATCCCAGGCTTGGTGAGCCGGCCGTCCTCCTTCCAGCTCTGCGCGATCACGGCGAGAAGCTGATCGCCGTCGACGACATGGCCGCGCTCATCGACGAGGATGACGCGATCGGCGTCGCCGTCGAGCGCGATGCCGATATCGGCGCGCATCTCGCGCACCTTGCGGCACAGCGATTCCGGTGCGGTGGAGCCACATTCCTTGTTGATGTTGAAGCCATCGGGCTCGACGCCGATCGAAATGACGTCCGCGCCCAGTTCCCACAACGCCTCGGGCACGACCTTGTAGGCGGCGCCGTTGGCGCAATCGACCACCACCCGCAGCCCGTCGAGGCTGAGTTCGCGGGGCAGCGTCCGCTTGGCGAATTCGATATAGCGATCATGCACGCCGTCGATACGGCGGGCGCGGCCGAGGCTCGCGCTCTGCGCCAGCTTCTTGTCGAGGTTTTCATCGAGCAACTGCTCGATCTGCATTTCGACTTCGTCGGACAGCTTGAAGCCCTGCGGACCGAACAGTTTGATCCCGTTGTCCTCGAACAGGTTGTGCGAAGCGGAAATCATGACGCCGAGATCGGCGCGCATCGACTTGGTCAGCATCGCCACCGCCGGCGTCGGCATGGGGCCGAGCAGCAATACATCCATGCCGACCGACGTGAAGCCCGCGACCAAGGCATATTCGATCATGTAGCCGGAAAGCCGGGTATCCTTTCCGATCACGACGCGATGACGGTGCTCCCCGCGCTGAAACACCAGCCCGGCGGCCTGCCCGACCTTCATGGCGAGTTCCGGCGTGATCAGGCCGTTAGCGCGGCCACGAATACCATCAGTCCCGAAATATTTGCGGCTCATAATACCCCCAACGACGCGCCCAAATGCTCGCCGTCGCGCTTGAAGCTGTCCGCCGAAATCATCAGGCCCTGAGCATAGCGCGAAGCCGCTTATAAAGCCTCCCAAGCTCAAACGAATTCAAAAAATATGATGAATCGTTACGGCACACAGAAAAAAGAAGTCAACCTAACGCATTGAAAAAATTACATAATCCATATTATCGGCGTTGGCGACGGTGATCTCGTTGCCATTTCCCCACTGCTGATGCGATCAATTCTAGCTGCGGCCGGCCTTGTCCTTTGGCGTCTCCTTTGGCGGTTTGGAGGGCGACGGCTGGGTCACGCTTACAGGGTCTGACCCAGGAAACGACTCTTTCAGGCCGCGGTCGAGTTCTTCATCCAGTTCTTTTTTTGTCTTCTGTGTTCCGCCGCCCTTCGCAACGTCATTCTTTGCCATGGCCTTCTCCCGTTGTGGTTCCCAAGGTAACGCGACCATGCCCGCGTCCGTTCCGCTCGAAACCTGCCGGCCCGGGAGCCGGCTCGCCCTTCCGTTTGAGATGGCATCGACGGCGCCGGCACTTCTCGGCGGCCTTCTCGCGCTATCGGCTATCAAGTCTTTCCCACCGTGCCGTCCGGAATGATTTTGCGGGCGGTCCATCCATGCTACGTGAGTTCGCCTCAGTCACCTCATTAAGACGAGGCCGAAGAAATACAGGTCCGGACATGTCGATGGATCGCATCACCTGCATCGAGGATCTGCGCGAGGTTCACCAGCGCCGCGTGCCGAAGGCGTTCTTCGATTATGTCGATCGCGGCTCCTATTCCGAGCAGACCTACCGCGCCAACCGCGACGACCTGCAGGCGATAAAGTTTCGCCAGCGCATCCTGGTCGATATCTCAAAGCGCGATCTCGCGACTACCATCCTCGGTGAGAAGGCGAACCTGCCGCTGATCCTGGCGCCGATAGGCTCGACTGGCATGCAATACGGCGACGGCGAGATTCATGCCTGCCGCGCCGCGCAGGCCGCCGGCATCCCGTATACGCTGAGCACGGTGTCGATCAATTCGATTGAGGACGTGGCGGAAAATGTCGACAAGCCATTCTGGTTCCAGCTTTACGTGATGAAGGATCGCGGCTTCATCAAGGAATTGATCCAGCGCGCCATGGCGGCGAAATGCAGCGCGCTGGTGTTGACGGTGGATTTGCAGGTGCTCGGCCAGCGCCACCAGGACATCAAGAATGGCCTGTCGGTGCCACCGCAACTTTTCAGCCTCGCCAACATGATCGACTTCATGAGCAAGCCGTCGTGGCTGATCGGAACACTGCGCGCCACGCGGCGAAATTTCGGCAACATCGCCGGTCACGTCAACGGCGTCGACGATCTCGGCTCGGTGTCGGGCTGGGTGGCCGAGCAGTTCGATACCACGCTGAACTGGAGAGATGTCGACTGGATCCGCAGCATCTGGCCCGGCAAGCTGATCATCAAGGGTATCCTCGATGTCGAGGATGCCCTTGAAGCAGCGAAGATCGGCGCGGAGGCGCTGGTGGTGTCGAACCACGGCGGCCGCCAGCTCGACGGCGCGCGATCCTCGATCGAGGTGCTGCCGGACATCGTCGACGCGGTCGGCTCGAAAATCGAAGTGCTGTTCGACGGCGGCATCCGCTCGGGCCAGGACGTGATGCGCGCGCTGGCGCTCGGCGCAAAATCCTGCATGATCGGCCGCGCCTATATCTACGGCCTCGGCGCGTTCGGCGGTCCTGGCGTCACCAAGGCGCTCGACATCATCGCCAGCGAATTGAGCGTCACCATGGGGCTCTGCGGCGTCAACACGATCGGCGAGATCGACAAGCGCGTGCTGGCGATTTAACGGACGATCGAACCAGCTGCGCGCCATCCCTGACGGCTCGCCATCGACGCTTCAATGGTGCCGCGAACGCCGGCGCGTGTCGGATCGACGATCAGCCCCAGCCCAGCGCCAGTGCGACGCGGTAGGTGACGAACGCCGCCAGATAGGCCATCGACAGCATGTAGAAGAATGTAATCAGCACCCAGCGCCACCCTCCGGTCTCGCGCTTGATGACGGCGAGTGTCGAGGCGCATTGTGGCGCGAAGACATACCAGGCGAGGAACGCCAGCGCGGTCGCGAGGCTCCATTTTCCGGCCAGCACATGACCGATCTGTTCCGCCGCCTCTTTGCCACCCTCGATCGCATAGACGGTGCCCAGCGAGGCCACAGCCACCTCGCGCGCCGCCATGCCGGGTATCAGCGCGACACTGATCTGCCAGTTGAAGCCGATCGGCGCGAGCACCGGCTCGATCCAGCGGCCGATGATGGCTGCAAGACTGAAATTGATCGCGGGATCGGTTGCACCCGCCGGCGGACGCGGAAACGACGCCAGAAACCAGATCAGAACCATCATGGAAAAGATCGTGGTGCCGGCGCGCTGCAGAAACGCCATCGCGCGCTGGTAGAGATTCATCAGCACGCTGCGCAATTGCGGCAGCTTGTAATCCGGCAGTTCCAGCATGAAGGGCGGCGTTGCGCTTTCGCGCCAGAAAAAGTGGTTGGCCACGAATGACACCGTGAGCGCGCTCGCGATGCCCACGGCATAGAGCCCGAACATCACGAGCCCCTGCAATCCAAGAACGCCGAGCACCGGCCGGTTCGGCACGAAGGCAGCGATAATCAGCGTATAGACCGGGATGCGTGCCGAGCAGGTCATCAGCGGCGCGACCATGATGGTGGTCAGTCGGTCGCGTTTGTTGTCGATCACCCGCGTCGCCATGATCCCCGGAATCGCGCAGGCAAAGCTCGACAGCAGCGGGATGAAGGCGCGGCCGTGCAGTCCGGCTCCGCCCATGATGCGATCCATCAGGAAGGCCGCACGCGCCATGTAGCCGAGATCTTCGAGCAGCAGGATAAACAGGAACAGAACGAGGATTTGCGGCAGGAACACAAGGACGCTGCCGACGCCGGAGATCACGCCGTTCTGGACGAAACTCCGTAGCAATCCTTCGGGCAGAATCGTTTCCGACAAGGCGCCGAGCGCATCGAAACCGTGAGTGATGAGTTCCATCGCCGGTTGGGCCCAGGCGAACACGGCCTGGAACATCACGAACAGCAGCAAGAGCAGCGTGACCATGCCCCACACCGGATGCAGCAGCACGGCGTCCACACGCGTTGTCCACGTATCGGGCTTGGTCGGTTCGCTAACCGCGGCGCGGATCACACGATCGGCCTCGCGCTGCGCCGCACGCAGGTCGGATACGGCCGGCGTCGTCCAGTCGCTCGCGACGATGGCATTGGCCGGCTTGCCGACGACGTCGTCGATCCGGTGCAGCAGATCGTCGATGCCGCCCCGCCGCACGGCGGTCGATGTCACCACCGGCACGCCGAGTTCAGCGGAGAGCTTGTCGAGATGAATGTCGACGCCGCGCCGCCGGGCGATGTCGATCATGTTCAGCACGAGCATCATCGGCCGGTGAACGCGCTTCAATTCGATCACGAGGCGTAGTGCCACGCGGAGATTGGTGGCGTCGGCCACACAGAGCAGAAAGTCCGGTGGACTTTCGCTCGCGAGCTTGCCGAGAATGGCGTCGCGGGCGATTTCCTCGTCGGGGCTGCGGCCCCGCAATGAATAGGTCCCCGGCAGATCGATCAGGTCGACCCGGTGGCCGGATGCGGTGTGTAGAACCCCCGACTTCCGCTCCACCGTGACGCCGGCGTAGTTGGCGACCTTCTGTCGGCTGCCCGTGAGCGCATTGAACAAGGCGGTCTTGCCGCTGTTCGGCGTTCCAACCAGGGCGATGCGCCAGTCATTGACGTCGATTGTAGTCATGCGATGGGTTTCGCCGTCCGGCCGTGATCGGCGACCATGATCGCCATGGCTTCGCGCCGGCGCAGCGCGATTGTCGTGCCGTTGACCCGCACCGCGATCGGATCCCGGCCGATCGGCCCTTCATGCAGGATCTGCACCGACACACCTTCGACGATTCCAAGTTCGAGAAGACGTCGTTCGATTTCCATCGCCGACACGCCAAGGTGGTCGTCATTAACCGTGATGGCGCTCACGAGGCCGCAAAAGCCGCGCCGTGCGATGCCAAGCGGCGTGGTCTCTGCGACGTCCGGGATGCTGGTATCGAGATCGGCCATAACGATCGTTGCTTGGGGATGATGATCTATCAAGTGGATCAAGCTCTCCTGGGGGTCAAGACAAAGAGGGTTGATTGCATCAGATTAGAATGGTTCAAAACGCTGGACGGATCGTGAATCATCAGGTCGCAGGATGATGCATCCGGAGGTCGGCTTCGACCAGCGCGCGCAATTCCGGCGTCACGGCGGGACGTTGCCCGAACCACAGTTCGAAGCCACGCACGGCCTGATGCAGCAGCATGCCCAGGCCGTCGGCCGTCCTGAGGTCCCGCGCCTTCGCCGCCGCGAGCAGCGGCGTTTCCAGCGGAACATAGACCAGATCGGCGACCACCGCATCCCGCGGCAGCAGGGCGAGGTCGATATCCAGCGGCGGCTGACCCTTCATGCCGAGCGAGGTTGTATTTGCGAATAGACCGGCGCGCGGCATCACATCGCCGAGCTTGTTCCAGGCCAACGGCATGACTGTTGCGCCAAATTGATCCGCGAGTGCTTGTGCCCGTTGCATCGTGCGGTTGGCGAGATGGATGCGCTTGATGCCGCGTTCGATCAGGCCGAACACCACGGCCCGGGACGACCCGCCGGCGCCAAGCACCAGCGCATCCTCGATGCGATCCCAGCCCGTCGCGCTGGCATCCAGATTGCCGATGAAACCCTCGACGTCGGTATTGGTGGAACGCAGCGTCTCGCCGTCATAATAGAGCGTATTCGCGGCGCCGACCGCTCTGGCGCGTTCATCGGGCACTGTCAGTTGCAGCGCCCGCTCCTTGTGCGGGATCGTGACATTGGCACCGACGAAGCCGTGCTTCGACAAATGCATGACGAATTCGGCGAGGCCCTCGGGCGGAATAGCCTCGATGTTGTAGCCACCCGCGATCCCGTGCAACCGCAGCCAATAATGATGGATCAGCGGCGAGCGCGAATGCGCCGCGGGCCATCCGATCAGGCAGGCGGCGCGGACTTTGGACTCGGCTGTCATCACTGGTCCGTCGGACGGTGCAGCCTGACAATCAGGCGGCACGGCCCGATGAGATCATGCAAGCCGTAGCCGCTGTCAATGCCGCCGACGCACTCGCCAGCGCCTCGCCCGCTAAGCCGCGACCCGATGCGCGGCGATGATCTGGTCCGCCGCGCGGCCGGTGACTTCGGCCATGCGATCGAACTGTCGGGTGAAACTGCCCGCGCCCGCGGTTGCCGAACGCAGTTCGACGATGAGATCGCCGATCTCGGCTTCCGGCATCACGGCGCGCACGCAGTCCCAGCCGCTCCAGCTCTCGCGGGTATCGAACCCGAGAATCTGGCCGCGCCGCGCCGACAGGATGGCGTTGACCTTCGCCGTCGCATCGCTCGGGCAGACGATTTCGACCATATGGATCGGCTCCAGCAGCACCGGCTGGCATTGCGGCAACGCTTCGCTGATGCCGATGCGCGCCGCCGTGCGGAAGGCCTGATCCGAGGAGTCGACGCTGTGATAGGAGCCGTCGGTCAGTATCGCCTGCACATCGATCACGGGGAAGCCGAGCGGGCCGCGCGCTAGCCCGTCCACCACGCCCTCCTCCACCGCACCGATGTAATTGCGCGGCACCGCGCCACCGACGATCTTGTCTATGAAAGCGAATCCGCTGCCGCGCGGCAAAGGACTGATTTCCAGCACCACGTCGCCGAACTGGCCATGGCCGCCGGACTGCTTCTTGTGGCGTCCACGCTGGGCGATCGGCTTGCGGATGGTTTCCTGATAGCCGATCGCAGGCGCATGCGATGTCACGTTGACACCGAAGCGGCTCTTCAGCCGCTCCAGCGCGACGCGCAGATGCATCTCGCCCTGCCCCCACAGCACGGTGTCGTGAGTCTGCGCATTGTGAACGACAGTGAGCGACGGGTCTTCCTCGTTGAGCTTGATCAGAGCCTGTCCGAGCTTGACGTCGTCCTTGCGGTCTGCGGCCGCGAGCGCCATCGCGAGCACCGGCGCGGTCGGGGCGATGCTGACCAGTGAGGGCGGCGCTACCTTGGCAGTCGTCAGCGTATCACCCGTTTTCACCGTATCGAGCTTACCGAGCGCCACCGTGTCGCCGGCCTCGGCCGACACCCGCTTGGTCTCGTGTGCGCCCGTGACAGCAAGAATGCCGGAGATTTTTCCGGTTTCGCCCGACGATGAATGTACCGCCGTGGCGTCGTCAACACGACCGGTCAGCACGCGCGCCAACGACAGCTTGCCGCCGTGCTGGAG
>JBDTCP010000120.1:0-18475 GCA_039923555.1 Nitrobacter sp. | reverse complement strand
TGAGTCCGCACCGGTATTGTGCGGTCGAGCGGCTGAAGTATTTAAAAAGATATCCTGAACATCTATTCATAATTTTCTCTAGACGGCGCCGGAACTGATCGCGGTTGGCATCGCCACGAAGGTCGGCACCACCACCATGACGGCGGAAAAACCGTTATCATCAAACGTAGCCATCACGACTATTGAGATTGAGAAAATGGCCCCGTTTCGACGGGGCCATTTTTTTACTCGGCGGCACCCGCGAACCGGGCAAGCGCAGGGCAAGCCGAAATTAGGATTCGTATCGATGGTCGAACCATCGAATTATCGTGACCTCTTGCGAAGCGAGCCATCATAAAAATTCGCTCTCACCATACGTAACGCAAGACTCCCTTGCCGGCGTAGGAGCGCGTCACATTCGAGAACTCTCCCTCGAAGGTGACGGCGGTGGAAAAGCCGTTGAGCCAGTTCACCTCGGCGCCGGCGCTGGTAAGTGCCGCATCGCTTGCGGGCGCGGCGCCGTCGACGACAAAGGATGCGCCGGGCAGCGCCTGGAAGGTTGCTGCGATCGAGCGGTCGATATCGAAATTGTGCGCCCACGGCACGGCCACGTAACGTCAGGACCGCGTTGGTCAGCACGAACGACTTGTCCGTGCGCAGGCCGAGTTCGGAACGTGACGCGGTGGCGTTCTTCGCCTCATTATCGAGGCCGAACAGCCCGGGGCCACCGAGAACCCGTTCGGTGTAGGCCGGCAGGCTGACAGTGGTGAACTGACCGGCAGCATACGGCGTCAGACCAATCCATGGGCTGGCAATGCGATAACCGCCCTCGATGCGGCCTGAGAATGCGTTGGCGTTAATGTTGGCGCGCAATTGATCGACGCCGAGTACGGAGCGCTCCGTCGTGATGTCCTGCCAGCCGTAAGCCAGAGTTGCCGAAAAATACGCCGGCCCAAGTGAAAGCGACAGTATGCCCATGGAGCGCTGCGCCGTCGTGGTCATTCGCGACATGACGTTTGATCTACCCGCGGGATTCATCGGGCAGATCCGCAGTCTGTTCGACCTCACGTCACGGGAAGCGGACATCACCGCGTCGCTTGCCGCCGGCATGTCGCTGAAGGATGCCGCGCGGAATGCACATATTCAATTCAGCACCGCCCGTTCTCATCTTGAACGGATATTCCAGAAAACCGGCACCAACCAGCAGAGCCAACTGGTTGCCCTTTTGAAAAGCGTATCGCCGGTATTGCTGCGGCCATAATGGGTGCGACCACAATACGCCATCGCGTCATCTCGCTCGGCCGGCTGAAGGCGGTGCTGAATGATGCCAGGCGAAGTTGCGCCACCTCTGTACAAATAGTCGCAGAACGGTCATAGTTAACCTTGACTTGAAGGGAAACGCAGAGAGAAGCAAACGGTCACACTTAGAACTTGGCTTGAAGGGAGGCAACGTGATGAACGAACACGACCGCTCCAATCAGTTGATCTGGGCCTTGGCTATTGTCGCCTTGGTGTCCTTCGGCAGCGTGGGCTTGGTATGGAGCAGCGGCAGCCCACTTCCGTCGATAGCAAAAGCAGAAGTTCCGAAAGCGAAAGTAGAAGTCCCCTCCGCGGCTGCGGTCTCCGGGCTTGAAAAGCGCGTGGGGCAGCTCGAAGCCGGAATGAAGGCGCCGCCAACATTTGATTCCTCTCAGCTCGAAGCACAGCTTAAGGGACTGGAATCCCAACTCACGGCTGTGCAGAAGCAGTTGGGCACTTTCAGGGTGTCGGAGTTCGACGCTCTCAAGACGAAGATAGATAGCGCGGGGAAGGCAAATTCCGAGTCCGTCAAGACGACGATAAACGCTCTGCAGACGGATGTAGGAAACCTGAACAAACGCTTCGATCAGCTTTCACAGCAGGTGGCTTCTACCACAGCGACGGATGATCACAAACAAAGCTCGCAGAAGCACTCAAGGTCGAGATAGAGGCTAAACGTCCAAAGAGCAAAGCCGCCAGTGCGCGGTGGAGGCTAGCCTCCGCCCCGCTCTCTGGCGGCTTCCCTGTATGCCGATTTACTTCAGCGGATATAGTGGGTCATTCGTGGTTGTCGCGTTATCGTCATCGACCTGCTCTGCTCGCTCGTAGAGATGTTCGTCACTTGAATCGCCATCAGCATCCTTTTTTCGTATGGACTTATGCTGGCAACGAGCGCGCTGTGAAGGCGTGCCGTGATGTCGACTGACCTAGGCGTGAAGCAATCGCACAAGCACTTTTCCGAGTCCTTGCAAGCTCGGAAACAGGTCGAACGTTTCTGCCAAAAAAATGAATAGAAGCGCGTGAACAATATAGATACGGCCTTCGAACCAGATCAGCGCGCGTTCAAACAGGCCCTTCGGGTATGGAAGCTTGGCAAGAATGAAAACGCTTGCCGATCCAAGAACAAACGAACCGATGATGTCGCTTGGATAGTGAAGCCCAACGATGATCCTGGGAATCGCGATTATCGCTGTAACCCACACAAAGCAGAATAACCCGACCCAACGTTTTTCTACAAAGACGACCGCCGCAAGGCTGAAAAACAACGTCGCTGTGTCGCTCGGAAACGAATTCGTTCGGTCCCATGGTGTTCGCGGAATGACGGTGTCGAAAGGAATTGCCGAATCCAAAATGGGGCGTATATGGACCGCGGTGTGAAACTGTAACCAAACCGAAAGCATGGTGGCCAAACAGACCGCCAACAGCCCGGCTAGCATTCGACCGCGACGTTCTGGCTGATCACTGGAGAACCACAAGGCGGTAATAGAAAAGAATACTGGAAATCCCCTGAAGAGCGAATTGTTCGCGAGGTCCCAGAGGTTCTCACTTCCTCCACCGAATGAGTTGAGCGTAAGCAGGATTTCTTTATCAAGGCCGACGATTGTCATCGCAAAGGAATTCATTGAATCAACCGAAATGAAGATCAGGACAATCGCAAAAAGCTGCAATTTACAGCTCTGCTATTACGTGCAAACCGCTGCCGGTCAATAAGACAATCACGGCTGGCGGTTCGATTCCAACATTTCGCATCCCGTTTCAGCGAGCCTTCTCGGGAACGTTAGAATTGACCACCGCAATCGATTAGTGTCCCACGCGCTACGGGCTATCGATCTTGCCGTCGGCATGAAACCGAAACTTCCTAGCCGATATCGACATCAATACGAAGGGCGTAACGAAATAATTTAGAGGCCGCGACTGCCGTCCCCCAACCCGCACAAAGCTCAAATCTACGCGGTACGGACTTCTACTTAGGGAGGCGATGACGCCCTGGAAAGTTCGGCACGGTCGATATGCCAATCGCGTCGAGCCGGAGCCACCGCCGAAGATCGCCGCAGCGCCTCAACGTGAGCGCATTGGCGTCCGCCGGCATGCTCAGGGTTTAGCTTTCGCTGGGACGTGCTCGGTTGATGAAATGCTGCGCCTTACTGTGCGCCCGCGAAATTATTAACCTTCGATTAACCAGAATCCGGTGACCCTTCATCTTGACCTGATCCACTGTCATCCGTCGCTGCGGCTATGTACCGGCGGGAGTAGAATTCTGGTTCTCTCGTTCTTTCATCGCGGCTCAGAAGAGTACGCCGCAGGGGTGAAGAGATTTTCGATGGCAGACAGCGACAGCACCATCGCCTGGCACCGTGCCCAGTTGAAAAAACATCGCGAAATCCTGCGCGAGATGGAGGTCAGGCGTTTTCGTTTCGGCGAGACGGCGGGACCGACAGCGCGCGCCGACGCGCGCCGAATAGTTGCCGATCTGCAGCGCAAGATCACCGCGTCCCAACGCGCCATTGGCGCCTACGAGAAGCGCACACGACGCCCGCTGACGACAGATTATCGCAGCCTGTCCAGCGTTCACTGGGGCAACTGGGACAGCGCGCCTTGCAACGGCACCCCGGCGCGAGGCTGAACGGCCGGGATAGCGCTGTGACGGCTGGACGCTTCACCGTCAGCTTGTTGCGATCGTTACCGGCTGACCTCAGCGCCCGCCCGAATCAGGCATATTGGCGTCGACAGCGGCGACATTTGTTGCGGAGTTACGTATAAGCCTTTGAGCCCTGCCCGCTTTTGGCCGACATGAATCTGCTCGAAACCCTCCCGACCGTCATCGGCGCCGCGGCCATCGCGCCTGCGCTGCTGCTGCTATGGCTGGTGATCGCGGCGGACGAGCGGCCCGGACCGCCCGCCATGGTCTGGGCAGCGTTTGTGCTCGGCGCGGCCAGCGTCCTGCTGGTCGGATTTGCACGCCTGCCATTCGTATCGATGCTGAACGTGACGGAACCTCCGTGGCTCGCGTTGATACTGCGATCGGTTTTCGGCATCGCCGTGCCCGAGGAACTGGTGAAGATCAGCGCCATCGCAGCGGTCGTCGCGATGCGCCGTAAGGCCGCCGATCCCATGGATGCTGTGGTGTATGGCGCCGCGGCCGGGCTCGGCTTCGCGGCCTACGAAAACCTCGCCTACCTGATGCAGCACGCCGACATCTGGCGTTCGCTCGCTGTGCTGCGCAGCGTGCTCACCGTTCCCTTCCATGGCGCGCTGGGCGTCATCGCCGGCGCTTACATCGCGATGGCGCGTTCGGGCACCGCACTCGGGGCGCACCGCCGCGCCCGCGACTGGGCGCGCATCCGCAACCGCGTGGCGATCTTCGTCGTGCCCATTGCGGTCCATGCGAGTTTCGATACGCCGCTGCTCGCGCTACAACTGAATCCAGACTTGGGTGAATCTGGCGCCTTCGTGCTGGAGGCAACCGCCATGCTGGTCGGCTTCGGCACCATTCTGTTCGCGGGCTATCTGGTCCGCCGTGTCGGCGCGCATCACGCCCCTCGCAGCGAGGCCTCACGCGAGCGCCTTCGCAACCTGCGTAGCATGTGGGCATTGCTGCTCGCCGGCGGCGGTGCGAGTTTCCTCGGCACGGCCTTCATCCTGTCATCGATCCATCGCTGGATGATTAACGCCGACAAGCATATCGCGACCTATCTCGTCCCGGTTGGAATTGTCGCGATCCTGATCGGGATCGGACTCTTGGTCATGACGTCTGCCGTCTACGTACTCGGCCGCAACCGCCTGAATATGGCGGGCACGAGTCCCACCTCCGATCCGGGTTGAGTCAAGGCTCCGCCGCTTCCGAACACTTGCATTTGTCTTGCCACTTTTGGCGCCGTCGTGCGTTAGACTGGCCCGAAGGATACGCAAATTCACGTCCCATGGAGGCTAACCAATGGCAGTCCCTTCTCAAGATATCGAACGCCTTCAATCGAAAATGAAGGTGGCGGTCAGCGAGCATTGGAAGGCCTTCTTGTTCGAGGGTATCCTTCTGGTTATCCTCGGTCTCGCCGCGATGATTGTGCCGCCGCTGGCAAGCCTTGCCGTCACGATCTTCCTTGGCTGGATGTTCCTCGTCGGCGGCGCCGCCGGACTCGTCTTCACCTTCTGGGCGCGTCAGATGCCAGGCTTCTGGTGGTCGCTGCTTTCAGCCGCGCTGGCGCTGCTCGCCGGCATCGTGCTGCTGGCGCAACCAGCCCAAGGCACGCTGACGCTGACCATCGTGGTCGGCGCCTACTTCCTCGCCGAGGGCGTCGTCACCATCATGTACGCGCTGGAACACCGCCGCGAATTGTCGGAGCGGTGGGGCTGGATGCTGATCGCGGGATTGATGGACATCATCATCGCCGGCGTCATTATCGCCGGACTGCCGGGATCGGCAGCCTGGGCCATCGGGCTTCTGGCGGGCATCAACCTGTTGTTTGGCGGCGTTGCCCTGATCGTGATGGCGCTGGCGGCGCGCAACGCGCGCTAGTGTCCCGATTCCGAAGTTCGCATGTCCTTGCAGCAACCTTCGATGCGAACTTCTGAACCACCACGCTAGTACGTCAGCAGCCCCGGCAGATACCCTTGATCTTGCGGTCGAGAGCGGCATCCGCCGGATCGATCTTCTCCGGCTTCTCGGCATCCCTGGTTTCCGGGGGAAGGTCGGTTAGGCGCGGCTGACGGTGACCGATCGGCGCGCTGTTGATGTCACGCGAGGATTTGTCAGCGGTCGAACCGGATGATCCGTATTTCGATCCAGACTGCGCCAGCGCCGCCGGCGCGCCGATCAGAGCCAGAAACGCCACGGCTGTGATTATCTTGACCATTTCGCTCCTCCCACTTGAATTTATTCACAGAGGTCTGCAGTTCGCAAAAAGCTTCGAAACATCCAGCGTTCGTTCCTGCGTCAATCGGGCGGCGGTGGATAGAGATGAACGTCGCCGCAGTAGTCGACGACACGGTACCGCGATTCCGGCCGATGTTCACCTAAATCTGCGCGCGACAAATAATCCGGTCCTACCGGCACCTTGCCGTGCCCGCCGGGAATATCGAGGACATAGTCCGGCTGACACAATCCGGACACACGGCCGCGTAGCGCACGCATCAGGGCCTGACCCTGCGCCAGCGTGGTGCGCAGATGTGCCGTGCCCGGCGCCAGATCGCCGTGATGAAGATAATACGGCTTGATGCGGCACTCGACAAAGACGCGCATCAGCGCCTCCAGCGTCGCGGCATCGTCGTTGACGCCACGCAGCAGCACCGATTGGCTGACCATGGGAATTCCGGCATCGACGACCCGTGCGCAGGCCGACCGCGCCGCAGCGGTCAATTCGCGCGGATGATTGGCGTGCAGCGCCAGCCAGATGGTGGCATCCGCCACCTTCAGAGCGGCGACCATCTCATCGCTGACGCGTGTGGGAGCGGCGACCGGCACGCGGGTATGGATGCGGATGATCTTGACGTGACCGATTGCGGCAAGTTCAGCCATGATCTCAGCCAGCCGCCGCGGCGACAACATCAACGGATCGCCGCCGGTTAGGATCACTTCCCATATTTCCGGATGAGATCGGATGTAATCGAGCGCGGCCGTGGTGGCGGATTTCGACAGCGCCGTCTCCTTGCCGGGTCCCACCATTTCACGACGGAAGCAAAACCGGCAATAGACCGCGCAGACATGAACAAGCTTGAGCAGCACCCGATCAGGATAACGATGAACGATCCCGTCCACCGGCGAATGCGCGTGATCGCCGATCGGATCGGCGCGCTCACCGGCTTGCGGCGCCAGTTCATCGACGCTTGGGATATATTGCCGCGCGATCGGATCGCCGGGATCATCGGGATCAATCAGCGCCGCCACCTCTGGCGTCACCGCGATTGCGTAACGCGCCGCGACCCTGGCCAGATCGGCGAGCGCTGCGGCCGGCGCGAGGCCATGGGCAATCAGGTCCTCCGGTTGCCGCAATGTCGAAACGGCGCTCCTGTTGGTTTTGACGCTCATGCATCCTCCGCAGGCGGTGTCCACACCACCTGATCGATCCTCAATGCGCCGCTCGCCAGCATAACCAGCCGGTCGAAGCCCAGCGCCACACCGCTGGCCTCCGGCATTTGCGCGACCGCCGCAAGAAAATCCTCGTCCAGCGGATAGCGCTCGCCGTAACGGCTTTGCTTGTCATCCATCGCCCGCGCGAAACGGACGCGCTGTTCGGCGGCGTCGGTCAATTCACCAAAACCGTTCGCTAGCTCGACGCCGCAGGCATAGACCTCGAACCGTTCGGCAACGCGGCAATCAACCGGATTGATGCGTGCGAGTGCTGCTTCCGGCGCAGGGTATTCGAACAGTACCGTCAACCGTCCCTGCCCGAGATGCGGCTCGATGTGCTCGACCAGCACCTTGCTGAAAATATCCGACCATGTGTCGTCGTCCGCGATCCGCACCCGTCCCTGCGCCGCGGCCGCCAGCGCCGCGCGATCGCCTTCGCCGTCCGCGATGGTCGCCAGAAGGTCGATTCCGGCGAAGCGATCGAACGCGGCAGCGACTGTTAGCAGTTCCGGCTTCGCGAACGGATCGGCGTGCCGGCCGCGAAACGAAAACGTGCCGATGCCGGTCGCCGCCGCCGCGCGGGCAATCACGGCGATGCAGTCGGCCATGACGACATCGTAGGAACTACCCGTGCGGTACCATTCCAGCATGGTGAATTCCGGCAAGTGCAGCACGCCACGCTCGCGATCCCGAAACACCCGTGCGAATTCCACGACCTTCTGCTCGCCGGCCGCCAGCAGCTTCTTGCAGGCGAACTCCGGCGAGGTGCGCAAGTAGCGCGTGACCTGGTCGCCGGCCGGCGTCGTCAGCGCCGTGCGAGGCGCATGAAGGTGGGTTTCGTTGCCCGGCGACACCTGCAAGACACCGGTTTCGACCTCGACAAACCCCTGCTCGTCGAACCATATCCGCAAAGCCTTGGTCACAGCACTACGCGCCTGCAGGAACGGCCGCCGGTCCGCATACCGTGCCCGGTCCCACCAGGGTGAAATCCGATTCATCCATCCTCAGCAATCGACCGGAATCGGCCGCAAACCACTGGCGCCGACGGGCCAAATCAGTATGTTCGGCCCGAAACCGCCTCAACGGCCGCAGGACGCTCCGTCCGGACCGGTCTCGAGCCCGAACCCTAGGAAATCCAGCCTTGAGAGTCATCGCCAGTTCTATTCGCAAGGGCAACGTTATCGAGCAAGACGGCAAGTTGTACGTGGTACTGACCGCGGAAAACATCCACCCGGGCAAGGGAACCCCGGTCAGCCAGATCGAAATGCGCCGGATCAGCGACGGCGTGAAGATTTCCGAGCGTTACAAGACCACGGACCAGGTCGAGCGCGCCACCATCGAGGACCACAACTTCACCTACCTCTATGAAGACGCCGACGGTTTCCACTTCATGAACGCCGAGACCTACGATCAGGTCCAGGTGCCCAAGGACATCGTCGGCAACGCCGCGCCCTACCTGCAGGAAAACATGGTGGCAAAACTGTCCCTGCACGACATGGTGCCGGTGGCGATCACGCTGCCGCAGCGGGTGACGCTCGAAGTTGTCGACACCGAGCCCGTCACCAAGGGGCAAACCGCATCCTCGTCCTATAAGCCTGCAATGCTGTCGAACGGCGTCCGCACAGGCGTGCCGCCCCATGTCGGCGTCGGTACGCGGATCGTGGTGATGACGGAAGACGGCTCCTACGTCGAACGCGCCAAGGACTAAAGGGAAGCATGACGCGGGAAACGAGACTAGGCATTTGAGATTGGCGGTTTGCGGCAATAGTTCTGTCACGTTTGCCAGACATGCGGCCGCGGCGCTGCTGCTGCTCGTGGCCGCCACCAGCGGTGCTTTTGCCGACGACTTCAAGACATCCGGTATTTCGATCTCCCGAGTGGAATGGCGCACCGTTCTCGATCAGATCAAGTCCGAGATCCGGGCCTGGCCCGATATCGCCGACCGATTCACCTTCAAGGGGCAGCGCCGCTTGCCGCCGTCCGATCCGCGCACCATGCCGGCGCTGATGCAGCTCAATGCGGTCACCCTGCCGATTTTTTCCGGCATCAATCAGAGTCCGGTACCGGTGCTGCTGCCGTTCGATGCCGGGATGTATCTCAGTACGCGCGCGACCGTCGCACCGGCGAACCTGTCGCTCGCGCATGATCAGGCGGGGTTTCAGCCGGAAATGTTCAATGCCGGTCCGTCCGGCTATGACGCGAAGTTCGCGCTGGCGCCCGGCACACGCGACGGCATGCCGCAACTGACCTTCGCGAAGCCCATCGAAGTCCAGATCACCGGGTCGATCCTGACCTATGACATAGATGATCCGGCGGGAGGAAAAGGTGAGTCCGTCAAGGCGCTGGCGGCGCAGTTTCCAGATTTGCGGCGCGTCATTCGCGAAGGTGATGTGCGCTACGCTTTCACGCGGTTCGGCGTTCCCTATGTGGTTTCGATCCAGTGCCTCGACAGCGCGCCGCATGCCCGCCGGCTCGCTTGCCGCGAGGCGTCAGCGGTGGCCGAGCGTTTCCTGAAGGCATTGCATGTCGCGGGCGGGCGGCCGTCGCAATCCCGCATGAATATCGCCCCCAACACCATGCCACGCCCTGCATCGCCCTCGCCCGATTTCACCTACCGCCCTCCGGGTGACATCATCGCGAACAGCGGTTATCGCGGCCAGGGCGGGCACGCCGATTCAACCGTCTACTCGCAGATCCGGTTTCCGATCGATCAGGCGCCGGCTTACGCGAACTCGCAATCCTTTTTGAACTGGGGCGACTGCTTCCACCGCGGCCGCGTTCCGCCACCCTCCGACAAGGGCGCCGTCTATCATTGCAAGTCGAGCAACAAGCCGCTGGTGTTCAACGAATCCGTCTCTGAAAACTATTCCTATCCCTGGCAGGACAACTTCTGTGAAGCCCGCGACTTCAATGCCGGACAATGCCCTGCCGGATTCGGACACCAGGGTCAGGATATCCGACCGGCGACATGCACGCTCCGCAACAAGGGTGCCGACCGCTGCATCCCGAACCGCTACGCGGTCGTGGCCGTGCGTGACGGCGTCATCATCCGCTCGCCGAAACAGCAGGCGGTGACGTTGCTGGTCAACACACGCAACGAGCATGTCCGCTTTCGCTACATGCACATGAACCCGGCGCAACTGGATAAGGATGGTATCCTCGATAGCCGCCGCGTAGACGAAGGTGAAAAAATCGGTCTGGTGTCGAACTACATGGATCATCCCGGCGGCACTACGGCCCACCTGCATTTTGATGTACAGGTCTTCACGCGCGACGGCTGGATCTGGGTCAACCCCTATGTCACGCTCATTTCTGCCTACGAGCGCCTGATCGGCGGGCGCGGCCGTGAGGTCGCCCCCGAACCCGAGACGGGTCCGCCGACCGCGAAGCCGCAGGATCCGGTCCATCCCGAGAAGCCCGCCGAGGGCGGCGACAATTGATATTTCTCGGTTATCTAAAGTGGGCATCCAGTGAGCCACGAAGCCGGTTCCCGCGAGGCAATGAACCTTTGCCGCCGGGTGCTCCGCTCCGTTAAGCTGGCTTTATGAAAACCCTCGATTCTCGAATCTGGTTGAGCCGGCGCGGCGTGCTGCAATCCCTCGGCGTAGCGGCGGCGCTCCTGCCCTTCCCGGCTCTCGCAGCCACACCTGCGGGCTTCGCGGAATGGCGCGACAAATTCCGCACCCGCGCGCTGGCCAAGGGCATCTCGGAGGCGACATGGACCCGCTGCATGGGCCGGATCGAGCCAGACATGAGCGTCTTCCAGCAGATGCGCAGCCAGCCGGAGTTTCGCGAAAAGATCTGGCAGTACATCAACCGCCGTGTCTCGGACTGGCGGATCACCGCCGGCAAGGAGGCGTTGCGAAACAACGAGGCGGTATTTACGCGGATCGAGCGCGATTTCGGCGTCGAGCGCGGCACACTGCTGGCGTTGTGGGGCGTCGAGTCTGCGTTCGGTGATCCGCTGGTGCAGAAGAATCACATGCGGCCGGTGTTTCCCTCGCTCGCCGCGCTCGCCTGGAACGAGCCGCGCCGTCGCAGCTACTGGGAAACCGAGCTGATCAATGCGCTGCGCATCGTGGACAAGGGCTGGAGCACGCCCGAGGAGATGCGCGGCTCATGGGCCGGCGCGATGGGACACACCCAATGGATGCCCGAGGTCTGGCTCAACGTCGGTATGGACTATGACCGCGACGGCCGGGTCTCGCCGTTTGGAAAGCCTGACGACGCGCTGGGCTCGACCGCGCGTTATCTGATCAATCGCGGCAAGTATCATCGCGGCGAACATTGGGGTTATGAGGTTCGCCCGCCGGGTAGTGGCGAAGGAGCCAGCCGCAGCTACGCAGCATGGGCCAGCGCCGGCGTGCAGCGCGCCGACGGCAAGTCGTTTCCGCAACCAAACGCGTCCGCGAAACTATGGATTCCGGAATCGGGCGGCCCGGCATTCCTGCTGGGACCGAATTTCTACGCGGTGCGCAGCTACAATCCGTCGATGAATTATGCGCTTGCGATCTGCCATCTCGGCGATCGCATTCTCGGCGCGCCGCCTTTCCTTCAGCCCTTCCCAGGATCGGAGCGCGCGCTCACACTCGCCGAAGTGAAGGAGGTCCAGACTCGCCTGACCAAAGCCGGCTTCGATACCGGTGGCACCGACGGCCGCGTCGGCAACGACACCATGAAGGCGGTGAAGGATTTTCAGACGCGCGTGGGATTGCCCACCGATGGTTATGCCGGACTGCAAGTGCTGGCGAAGCTCCGGCAGGGGATGTAGCGAACTTACCGAATGGTCGCCGGCCCCAGATCGGGCACCGCGACGTCCGTGACACGCAACTGCACCCGCTCTGATCCCTGCCAGCGGTCCACCGCCAGCGATCCCGCCACATGCAGCGGCTGGCCGCGCATTTGTGCCAGAGCGTTGCCGAGCGGTTGGCCGATCGCGCGGAACGCGATGCCATTCACAATCGTCCCGTCACCGGATTTGAATCGAAGCCGAAGGTGCGCCTGCCCGACCTCGTCGGCATAAATCAACTGGTGCGACGGCAACGCCAGCACCGGCTCTGGATTGCCCGCGCCGAACGGCCCAGCACGATTGAGCGTTGTCACAAACTCGGGCGTCACCGCGCGGGCGCTGACCGCGCCATCGATGAAGAGCTCGCGGACGTGGCGCGACTCCGCAACATCGGCGGCGAGCGCGCTTTCCATGTAGGCGCGAAATTCCGCCAGCCGCTCCTTACGCAACGTGATGCCCGCCGCCATGGCATGACCGCCGCCCTTGAGCAGCACGCCGTCGGTCACCGCCTGCCGCACCGCCTTGCCGAGATCGACGCCGCCGATGGAGCGGCCCGAACCGGTGCCGATGCCGCCGGGCTCCAGCGCGACAACGAAGGCGGGCCGGGAAAATTTGTCCTTCAGCCGTGACGCGACGAGGCCGACCACGCCGGGATGCCAACCCTCCGACGCCGTGACGATGATAGACCCCTTGTCCTCGAGACCGAGCGACGCCAGTGCCTCGGCTTCCGCCTGCGCCTCGGCTGCCTGCTCGATCACGCGGCGCTCGGCGTTGAGACGATCGAGTTCGGCGGCGATCCGCGCGGCCTCCGAAATATCGCCTTCCAGCAGCAGCCGCACGCCGAGATCGGCGCGCCCGATCCGGCCGCCGGCATTGATGCGCGGCCCCAGCATGAAACCAAGATGCCACGCTTCCGGCGGGCCGTTCAGCCGCGCGACGTCCATCAGCGCGGTATGCCCGACGTGATCGCGACGGCGCAGCGCAATCAACCCCTTCGCAACGAACGCGCGGTTGAGACCCGTCAGCGATGCGACATCGGCAACGGTGCCGAGCGCGACATGATGCAGCATGTTCAGCAGATCTGGCTCCGGCCTCTCGCTGGTCCAGAAACCGCGCTGGCGCAGTTCGCGGTTCAACGCGACCAGCGTCACCAGCACAAGACCGACGGCGGCGAGATGACCAAGCCCGGAAAGATCATCCGGCCGATTTGGATTCACCAGCGCTTCAACGTCAGGCAGTTCGTCGCCGCACTGGTGATGATCGATCACCACAACCGACATGCCCTGCTGTTTCGCAACAGCCAGCGGCTCGAGACTTGTGGTGCCGCAGTCCACCGTCACCAGCAGTGTCGCGCCTTTGGCCGCCAGCATGGTGATCGCATCGATGTTCGGCCCATAGCCCTCAAAAATGCGGTCGGGAATATGAATCAGCGGATCGAGCCCGCAATGACGCAGATGCCAGGCCAACAGTGCCGCCGAGGTTGCGCCGTCGACATCGTAGTCGCCGAAGATCGCGACCTTCTCGCCGCGCATCGCGGCCTCGGCGAGCCGCGTGGCCGCCGCCTCCATCTGCGTCACGGTCGAGGGATCAGGCATCAGCCGGCGGATGGTCGGATCGAGAAAATCCGCAACGGCATCGATCTCGATGCCGCGCCCGGCAATCACCCGCGCCAGCATCTCCGGCAATTGATGGCGCTGCGAGATCGCCAGCGCCCGCGCAGCGCCCCGCGCATCGAGGCGATCGCGCCAGAGGCGGCCGGTCGCCGAATTTGCCACACCAAGAAAGGCGGCGGGCGTTTCGATCGGCAATGCGGAGGCGGGCAAGGTCATGATGCCGAGATAAGCACGAAGTGCGGTGCGGACAAACAGTGTCGGGTACGCGCCACCTCTGTTGCATCATCCCTGCGCAATGGCTTCGCCATTGTCGGGGATGATGACGGCGGCATCAGCACCCCAGCCGGTCGGCGACCTCGCCAAAATCCTTGGCGACGATATCCCAGTCCACTTCGGCCTTGAAATCCTGCTTCTGCAGCGGACCGTATTCGGCCGGGCGCGCCACAAATCCGGTCTTGAGGCCAAAACCCCGCGCGGCCGCCAGATCGTTGTTGTGGGCGGCAACCAGCATCACCTCGTCCGGGGGCAGATTCAGAAGCCGCGCCGCACCGACATAGACCTCGCGGTCCGGCTTGTAATGCTCGAACAGTTCCGCCGGGATCACGACATCCCAAGGTAGCTCGGCGTTTTTTGCCATGCGCGTCAGCAGACCCACATTGCCGTTCGACAGCGTGCCGATGATGAATTTCGTCTTGAGCCGCGTCAGACCGGCGGCGACATCCGGCCAAGGTTTTAGCCTGTGCCAGCCTGTTGTCATGTAATCGAGATCGTCGCCGGTGAGCCCCTTGATCGAAAACTGTGCGATCAGTTTTTCAAGGGATTGGCGATGCAGCACATCGAGTACCTCGAACCCGGCCGACGGATTCTTGCGCACCTCATCCATCGACGGCTTGTAGGCCTGCCGCCAGGCATCGACCAATCCGGCCCAATCGCCCTTGATTTCGCGCTTGGCCGACCAAGCCGTAAAATCCGCGATCAGGCTGGTGCGCCAGTCGACGACGGTGCCGAACACGTCGAACACAAGCGCCTTGACATGCGAGAGGTCGGGCGTCTGGCTCATGATCAACTCCGTGGCACACGGGTCTCAACACGCCTAAAGCACTTGCCCATCGACATAGACGCCAAGCACAACGGCGGATCGGACGCCGGCTTTGGGCATGGCTCAATCCAGGTGGAATTTCTCCAGTTGCCGATGCTCGGCCTGGATGCGGCGCACGGTGCCAGTCACCGAACGCATCACCACCGTATCGGTCTCGATCACGTCCTTGCGGAACTGGACGCCGGACAGGAGCGAGCCCGTCGTCACGCCAGTCGCGGCGAACAGGCAATCGCCTTTCACCATGTCGCCGATCTCGTATTTCTTCCTGGCATCCTTGATACCCATTTTCAGGATCCGTTCGCGCAACGCTTCGCTGTCGATGATGAGACGGGTCTGCATCTGACCTCCGATGCAGCGCAGCGCAGCCGCCGAGAGCACGCCTTCCGGCGCGCCACCGCTGCCGAGATAGATATCGATCCCCGTCCGCGCTTCGGCGCAGTGAATAACGCCGGCGACGTCGCAGTCGCTGATCAGGCTGACGGCGGCGCCAAGCTTGCGGATCGCGGCGATCTTCTTGGCGTGGCGTGGCCGGTCGAGCAGGATCGCGGTAATCTCCGAGGGCTTGACGCCCTTGGCCTTGGCCAGATTGATAATGTTGTCTTCCACCGACGCATCGAGATCCACCGTGCCCGTCGGATAGCCAGGACCGATCGCGATCTTGTCCATGTAGCAATCCGGCGCGTGCAGCAACGTACCGCCTTCGGCCATCGCGATGGTGGCGATGGCGCCCGGCATGTTCTTAGCGCACAGCACTGTGCCCTCGAGCGGATCGACGGCAATATCGACCTTTGGTCCGTGCGTGTTGCCGACTTTCTCACCGATGAACAGCATCGGCGCCTCATCGATCTCGCCCTCGCCGATCACCACCGTCCCATCGATCGGCAGCTTGTTGAGTTCACGCCGCATGGCATCGACCGCGGCCTGATCGGACGCCTTTTCCATGCCACGCCCACGCAGACGCGCCGCCGACACCGCTGCTCGCTCCGTCACGCGCACGATCTCGAGCGTGAGGATGCGCCGCAGCGCCTGCTGCGGTGGAATGGAAATATCTGTCGACATCGTCTCAACTCCCCTCGGGCGTCGCGGCGGGCTAGCAGTCCCGTGATTCAAAAGCACCTGCTGAACGGGATGCAAATGTTGGAATTAAACCACTCGCGCGTCCCCACGCTTTTTCGTTCAGTTCTTCTCGATGCGTATGACCTGCGGGCGGCCGGTGATGACCTTGTCCTGCTGCACCGCATGCAGCGCGCGGCGCACCGCGTCCTCGGTGGTCGCATAGGTAATCAAAATCACCGGCACCGGCGAAGCCGTCTTGCTGGTCTCTGTCACATCAAACTTACCATCGGGATGACGCTGGACGATCGATTCAATCGAAATCTTTTGTTCCGCGAGCCGTGTGGCGATATCCGCGGCGGTGCCGGCGATATCGCGCGCCATCAGGCGCATGTAGTAACCGCCCTCATGGCGCTCCATCGGAGCCTTCTTTGTCGCACGCAGCCGCGCCGCCGGCCGGCCGAACGGCATTGCGCGGATGCCGCGCGCGACATCGGCGATATCGGCGACAACGGCGGACGCCGTTGCGGCACCGCCGGCGCCGGGACCAACCAGCGTGATCGGCGGGATGCCCTCGCCATCGATCGTCACCGCATTGGTAACGCCCATCACCTGCGCGATCGACGACGTCTTCGGTACCATGGTCGGATGCACCCGCTGTTCGATGCCTTTGGCGGTCCGCACGGCGACGCCGAGCAGCTTGACGCGGTAGCCAAGTTCTTCCGCCGCGCGCAGGTCTTCGGGCTTAATCGACGAGATGCCCTCGACATAGACGGCGCTCTGCGCAACGCGCGTGCCGAAGGCGAGGCTTGCCAGGATCGACAGCTTTTGCGCGGTGTCGTGACCATCGACATCGAATGACGGGTTGGCTTCGGCATAGCCGAGGCGCTGGGCTTCCTTCAGGCATTCGGCGAATGACCGCCCTTCCTGCTCCATCTGTGTCAGGATGTAATTGCAGGTGCCGTTGAGAATGCCGTAGACGCGGTTGATCGTGGTGCCCGCAAGTCCCTCCCGCAGCGTCTTGATGACGGGAATGGCCGCGCCGACCGCGGCCTCGTAATTCAATGCGCCGCCATACTGTTCGGCGAGGCCGGCGAGCCGCAGGCCATGTTTGGCGATCAGCGCCTTGTTGGCCGTCACGACCGACTTGCCGGATTTCAGTGCCGCCTCGATCGCGGACCGCGCCGGATCGCCCGAACCGCCCATCAGCTCCACGAAGCAGTCGATGCCGGGATCACCGGCCAGCGCCAGCGGGTTTTTGGCCCATATCACACCACGCAGATCGAGGCTGCGCTTCTTGACCTTGGAGCGCGCAGTGACAGCGACCACGCGAATGCCCCGGCCGCAGTGTGCCGACAACACCCTGCTTTGTTGCTCGATGAGACGGATGACCTCGGACCCCACAGTGCCGAGCCCCGCGATGCCCACTTTCAGTGGTGCGACCATGTCAAGAAACCTGCTGGAAAAACCGGTGTTGCAAGGCACGATCCGGCCCGAAGACCGAAAGGCCGTTCTCTGGACTGGCTCCTATCGCCGGTTGGCGAGAGGAACCACGTTGTGCAACGTTTCGATGCCGCTTTCAAGGAAGTGACGCACGCCGCGTGCGGCCTGGCGGATTCTCTGCTCGTTTTCCACCATGGCGATGCGGACATAGCCCTCGCCGTGCTCGCCAAAGGCGACGCCGGGCGAGACCACGACACCGGATTTTTCGACCATCAGGGTGGCGAACTGCATGCTGCCGAGATCGCGAAACTTCTCCGGCAGCGGCGCCCATGCGAACATCGAGGCCTGAGGCGGCGGAATGACCCATCCGGCGCGGCCGAAGGAGTCCACCAACGCGTCGCGGCGCTTGCGATAGGTCTCGCGCATCTCGCGGATGCAGGCATCGGGGCCGTTCAGGGCTGCCGTGGCCGCCACCTGCACCGGCGTGAACGCGCCATAATCGAGGTAGGACTTGACCCGTGCGAGCGCTGCGATGATGCGCTCGTTGCCGACCGCAAACCCGATGCGCCAGCCCGCCATCGAGAACGTCTTCGACATCGAGGTGAATTCGACGGTGACGTCGATCGCGCCGGGCACCTGAAGCACCGAGGGCGGAGGGTTGTCGTCGAAATAGACTTCGGAATAAGCGAGGTCGGACAGGATGAAGATCTCGTGCTTCTTCGCGAACGCCACGAGATCCTTGTAGAAATCGAGGCTCGCGATCTGCGCGGTCGGATTCGACGGGTAGCAGACGATCAGCGCGATCGGTTTTGGAATGGAATGGATGATCGCGCGCTCGCAGGAGGTGAAGAAATCCGGCGTCGGCGCGGAAGGCACCGAGCGGATCACGCCGCCCGCCATCAGGAAGCCAAATGCGTGAATCGGATAGCTCGGGTTCGGGCACAGCACGACATCGCCCGGCGCAGTGATCGCCTGAGCGACGTTTGCAAAGCCTTCCTTGGAGCCGAGCGTGGCCACGATCTGCGTGTCGGGATTAAGGTTCACCCCGAAGCGGCGGGCATAATAGCCGGCTTGCGCCTTGCGCAGGCCGGTGACGCCGCGCGAGGCGGAATAGCGGTCGGTCTTGGGCTTGCCCA
>JBDTCP010000119.1:0-4449 GCA_039923555.1 Nitrobacter sp. | reverse complement strand
GGTCTATGCCGCAGCACCGCCACCCGTCCTGCATGATCCTTCCTACCGCCTCGATGCCGGGGACCGGCTGCGCATCGTGGTCTATGGCCAGGAAGGCCTCACCAACAGCTATCTGGTCGATGCCGGCGGCAGCATCACCATGCCCCTGATCGGCGCCGTCACCGCGCGCGGCCGCACCCCGGCCGAACTCGCCGCCGCCGTAGCCGCGCGCTTGCGCAACGGCTATATCCGCCAGCCCTCTGTCGCCGCCGAAGTCGAGGCCTACCGGCCGTTCTTCATTCTCGGCGAGGTGGCAGCCCCCGGCCAGTATCCGTTCGTGCCCGATATGACTGTTGAAAGCGCGGTCGCCATCGCCGGCGGCTTCTCGCCCCGCGCCAAGCGTGACCGCGTCACCGTCACCCACACCGATGCCCGCGGCACCGTCCGTCTCGTCGTGCCCACCGCAACTCTGCTCAGCCCCGGCGACACCGTCCTCATCGACGAACGGTGGTTTTGAGGTATGACGCCATCGCCCGAGCAACCCCTTCGCATCCTGCATACCGTCCGCGCGCCGGTTGGCGGAATCATCCGGCACATCCTCGATCTCGCAAACGGACAGGCCCATCGCGGCCATCTCGTCGGTATCATCGCCGACAGCCTCACCGGCGGCGAGCGCGCGGATGGGGCTTTTGCAGAGATCGCCCCGCGACTGAAACTGGGTGTCCACCGCATCCCGATCCGCCGCGAACCTCACCCCACCGACCTGTTTGCGTGGATGCGGTTCGCTGCTCTGGTACGGATGTCGAAACCAGATGTCCTGCATGGACACGGCGCCAAGGCCGGCGCTTTCGTTCGGCTCAGGAGATCATCGAAAGGCACGATCCGGGTCTACACGCCGCACGGCGGGTCCCTGCACTATCCGCTGACGACGATGAAAGGCGCCTTCTACAGCCGTCTCGAACGCGCGCTGATGAACCGCACCGACCTGTTTCTGTTCGAGAGCGCATTCGCGCGAGACACTTATCAGCGGGTCGTCGGCACGCCAGCAGGTCTCGTCAAATGCGTTTTCAACGGTGTAACTGCCAATGAATTCGACCCGATCACGACGGCCGATGATGCGACCGATGTGGTCTATGTCGGCGAGTTCAGACATGTCAAGGGTGCCGATCTTCTGATCGATGCGGTGGCGCGATTGCGGGCCGACGGCAGGCCAGTCACCCTCACCCTCGCCGGTGATGGCGAGGAAACCGCAGCGCTGAAAGCCCAGGTCCAGCGGCTCAAACTCGGCGAGGCGGTCCGCTTCATCGGACACGTCAAGGCGCGCTACGGATTTTCGAAGGGCCGGTTGCTGGTCGTGCCGTCGCGTGGCGACTCCATGCCATATGTGGTGATCGAAGCCGCTGCGGCGGGCGTTCCCATGGTCGCGGCGAACGTCGGCGGCATCCCGGAGATTTTCGACATCCACACCGACGCGCTGTTCGCCCCCCGCATCGTTGGCGCCATGGCGGACGCCATCGAGGCCGCGCTGGACGACCCTGCAGCCGCGGCCGCGCGCGCAAAATCGCTGCGCGAGCGTATCTTCCTGCATTTCTCCCAGAAGGCGATGGTCGATGGCGTCATGATAGGCTATCGCGAGACGTTTGCGAAACGTTAACCGTTTCGAAATGCTTCATGTTCTGCGCAACCAAATCTTCCCGATTTAGCCTCTAAGTCGCACCGGAGGCGGACTGCCCGGCGTCGCATCCAGTCGTGCGGCGCAGATGTGGACGTGAGGACATGGACCCTATCAACGCGCGCTCGATCGATGCGGCGGCGAGCAGCGGCCCTGCGGGACCCGTGGAGCGCCGGCGGCGGCTGTCACCCGCGGCACTTGCGGTCACCCATCAAAAGGTGCGGCCGGCTTATTCGCCCGTCGTCATCACCGGTGTCGTCCGCGCCGCCGACTTCGTGCTGCTGAGCCTGATCGGCATCGCGCTCTACGTCGGATACGTCACCCGCATCGACGGTTTTAGTTGGCGCTATATCGCGGCGATCCTTGCCATGGCCGCCGCCGCGGTGGTCTGTTTCCAGGCCGCGGATCTCTACGAAATCCAGGTTTTCCGCGGCCAGTTGCGGCAGATGACGCGGATGATCTCATCCTGGGCCTTCGTTTGCCTGCTGTTCATCGGCGTCTCGTTCTGCGTCAAACTTGGCGATACCGTTTCACGACTCTGGCTATCTTCGTTCTTCCTTGTCGGTCTGGCTGGCCTGATCGTTGGGCGGCTCATGCTGCGAGCGGTCATCCGCCGCTGGGCGCGCGACGGCCGGCTCGATCGCCGCACCGTCATCGTCGGTTCGGACGAGAACGGAGAAAATCTCATCAACGCATTGAAGGCGCAGGATGACTCGGACATCGAGATTCTCGGCGTGTTCGACGACCGCAACGACTCGCGCGCTCTCGAGACCTGCGCCGGAAGCCCGAAACTCGGCAAGGTCGACGACGTCCTCGAATTCGCGCGGCGGACCCGCATCGACCTTGTGCTGTTCGCGCTGCCGGTCTCGGCGGAAACCCGCATTCTCGAAATGCTGAAGAAGCTGTGGGTGCTGCCGGTGGATATCCGGCTCTCCGCACACACCAACAAGCTTCGCTTCCGCCCGCGCGCCTATTCGTATCTCGGCGATGTCCCGATGCTGGATGTCTTCGAGGCTCCGATCACCGACTGGGATCTGGTGCTGAAATGGCTGTTCGACAGAATCGTCGGTGCTGTCATCCTGCTGCTGGTTTCGCCCGTGTTGGCGCTGGTCGCGCTCGCGGTCAAGCTGGATAGTCCCGGCCCTGTGCTGTTCCGCCAGAAGCGGTTCGGCTTCAACAACGAACGCATCGACGTCTTCAAGTTCCGCTCGCTGTTTCACGATCAGGCCGATCCGCTGGCCGCGAAGGTCGTGACCAGGAACGACAGTCGCGTCACCCGTGTCGGACGTTTTATCCGCAAGGCAAGCCTCGACGAGTTGCCGCAGCTCTTCAATGTTGTCTTCAAGGGCAACCTGTCCCTCGTCGGCCCACGCCCTCATGCCGTGCAGGGCAAACTGCAGAGCCGCCTGTTCGATGAAGCCGTGGACGGCTATTTCGCGCGCCACCGCGTCAAGCCGGGCATCACCGGCTGGGCGCAGGTCAACGGCTGGCGGGGCGAGGTCGACAATGAGGAAAAGATCCAGAGGCGTGTCGAATTCGATCTCTACTACATCGAGAACTGGTCGGTGTTATTCGATGCCTACATTCTGCTGAAGACACCGCTGGCTCTGCTGAAATCCGAAAACGCTTATTGATTCGATCCTGGTGCGTTGAGTTTGCGAAAGTGTAATGGCGTATCCTGCAGCGGTTGACAGTTCGCTTCCGTCATTGACGCAAGCGCCAGGTATTGCCGGACTCCAGCGCGCGCTGTTGTGGCTGATCGGCGCCGGCGGCGCGATCGTCTTCATCGAACCGAGTCCGTACGAATTCGCGACCTTCGCCGCGATGATCGTGTTCTTCGCAACCGGCCTGCGCATGCGGCTGGCGTTCATTCCGCTGCTCATGCTGCTGTTTCTCATCAACATCGGCTACACGATCTGCGCCGCATACCTGATGGACAAGACCCCGATCGTGAACTGGATCATGACCTCCTGGTACATGGCCGGCACCGTCATCTTCTTCGCGCTGGTGTTTTCGGAGGATACGGCGGCACGGCTCGACTTGCTGCGGCGCGGTCTGATCTTCGGCGCGGTGATCGCGTCTCTGGCCGGCATCGCGGGCTACTTCCATCTTGTCCCCGGCGAATACGACCTGCTGACGCTCTATGGCCGCGCGCGCGGCACCTTCAAGGATCCGAACGTGCTGTCCGCGTTCCTCATCCTGCCGGCGCTGTTCGTGCTGCAAAGCGTGGTCGCAGACCGCCTCGGAAAATCTGTTCGCAGCGCCGTCGTGCTCGGGATCATCGGCCTTGCGGTGCTGCTGGCCTTTTCGCGTGCGGCCTGGGGCCAGTTCGTGCTGACCTCGGCCTTCTTACTGATCCTGATGTTCCTGACCAGTCCATCAACGAAACAGCGGTCGCGGCTCGTAACGACCGCGGTGATCGCAACCGCCGCGATTGCGCTGCTGCTTGCGATCCTGTTGTCGTTCGATTCGATCGACAGCCTGTTCAAGGAGCGCGCGAGCTTCGACCAGAGCTACGACGAAGGCCGCTTCGGCCGCTTCGGCCGGCATATTCTCGGATTCCAGATGGCGCTGGACCTGCCGCTGGGCATCGGTCCGCTGCAGTTCACGCGGTTCTTCCCGGAAGACACCCATAACTCGTATCTGAACGCCTTCATGTCTGGCGGGTGGATTTCAGGCATCTGCTATCCCGTGCTGATCTTCACCACGGTCATTCTGGGTTTTCGTTACATTTTCGTCCGAGTTCCCTGGCAACGCACCTATCTCGCGATCTTCGCGGCGTTTCTGGGAACCGTCGG
>JBDTCP010000118.1:0-8140 GCA_039923555.1 Nitrobacter sp. | reverse complement strand
TCCGCAACCGATAGGCTTCCGGCAGCACGCGTTCGGCAGCAAGGCCCGACAGCCGCAGCACGGTTTGCGAGTCCGTTTCCTCGTCCAGGCCCGCCTGGATCGGCTTCCAGTAAAATCCGTCGAGAGCACCGGCAAGCGCCGCCGAAAAAACCGTCTTGCCGATGCCGGTATCAGTACCCGTTACAATAATCCGCGTGTTCACGCAGCCGCTCGCATGTCTTCGGCCAGAGCCGCAAACAAGTCGGCGACGATCGCCTCGTCGACATTGAGCGTCAGCGCGATGCGAAGCCGCGCGGTGCCTTCGGGGACCGTTGGCGGCCGGATCGCCCGGATGTCGAAGCCCTTGCGCTGCAGTGAGGCCGCCAGCGCGACCGCCGCCTGATCAGCGCCGACAATCACCGGCAGGATCTGCGAGCCCGACGGTTCGACATTGCACCGACGGCGCAGTTCTTCTCCCGCAAATTGCACTAGACGCGCTAGACGTTCACGTCGCTCGGGATTGGTCCGGGCGATTTCGAGCGCTGCACGCGTCACCGCAGCGATCAGGGGCGATGGCGCCGTAGCAAAAATGAACGGGCGCGAACGATTGATCAGAAAGTCGCGAATGATCTTCGGTGACAGGATGAGTCCGCCGACCGTCCCAAGCGCCTTGCCACAGGTGTGCAGCGTAATCACATTGTCGCGGCCCTCGAACGGCGCGGCAAGCCCCCGCCCCTGCGGCCCCAGCACACCCGTCGCATGCGCCTCGTCGATCACGACCATCGCATCGTGGCGGTCGGCAACGGCAAACAGCTCAGCCAGATTCGGGCTGTCTCCGTCCATGCTGTAGAGGCTTTCGACCGACAACCAGGGCCGGCCCTTGCCGCCGGCCGCACGCCAACGCACGATCGCGGCATCAAACGCATCGACGTTGTTGTGCGGAACTCCGACGGATTCGGCACGACCGCGACGAACGCCTTCATGGACGCTGGCATGGATCAGTTCGTCATACACGACGAGATCGCCGCGCTGCGGCAGCGTCGAGAAGATGGCAAAGTTGGCGACGTAGCCGCTGCCGAAATAAAGCGCCGACTCGCCGCCGAAATAGGACGCCGCCTCGCGCTCCAGTGCTTCATGTTCGGGATGATTGCCGCGCAACAGCCGTGATCCACCTGACCCGACCGGCACCCCCCGCGCCAACGCATCGACAGCGGCTTGTCGCAACTCCCCGGATTCGGCCAATCCAAGATAGTCATTCGACGAGAAATCGACGCCCGCGTGCGCGCGGAGCGCGCGGAGACGGCCACGGTCCGCGAGCGCCTGTAAATCTGCCGTGTAAATTTCGTGCATCACCATGTCTCCGCCAGAGCCGAAGCTTTGCTCTTACATCGCCAACGGCGGCTGCGAGCTACTCCGTCGGAACGTCGAAGTCCGCTGCGAACCGCAGATCCCGAAGCGGTCGGACCCGCTTTGTCGATTCCTGGTAAAGATCGTGCGCCTTGTATGCTGCGAGTTCCGCCTCGCTGGCGAACTCACCATAAACGACAACGTCGATATCGTTGCCGAGCTGATCGGTCTTTCGGTTACGCGAGACTTCAAGCCGGCGCGCATGTGGGATCGCCTTGAGAGACCACAGACCGTCGATCATTTTGTCGATGTCGGCCTTGTCTTTGGCGGTAAATAAAACGATGTGGCGAATCATGGCTGGCCGCAGGGTAAAGGGGGATCCAAGTCGCATGACTATCTTGCCAACACGTCCAACGCAACGCTAACGAGCCCCCGGTTATCTCCGTCGGAGATGCAGCAATTTTCACAAGTGGGGGAAGTCCAGTTGAATGTTGCTCCAAATACTGACCATATGAAAAAACATTTCTTCCGATGTTCGCAACCCCCGGGGGCTCACCGATTTCGGCGCTTGAGCACATTCAATGAGTGACACGCTTGGCCCCACCCAATCCAAGGCACATATACGCTCGGTGTCCCATCCATCCCAGCAAGGAACTGCGGTAGACCTGATTGCTCTACTGGTTGCGGTCACCTCGGGTGATCCCCGGGTTTTGACAATTCAGGATCAGCATGCGCTGCCGTCGGGTCCTTTCGAACTGGCACATCGGTCGCTGCAGTCGGGACTTCGCGCCTGGGTCGAGCGCCAAACGCGGCTGCCGCTGGGCTACGTCGAGCAACTCTACACTTTTGCGGATCGGGATCGCACCGGCACTGCCGACCAACGCATCATCTCGATCAGTTACCTCGGCCTCACTCGCGAGCAGGCCGAGGCCGGCCAATATGAGGCAAGCTGGCGCAGCTGGTACGGCTATTTCCCTTGGGAGGATCACCGCCTCGGCGTGCTGCCCATGGAGAAAAGGCTTCGGTCCGGCCTTGCAACCTGGACCGCAGCGGCGGCTGACCGGGCGACGCGGAGCGATCGCCGGCAACGCGCGGCGATGCTGTTCGGTTTCGACGGCCACGCCTGGAACGAAGAGCTCGTTTTGCAACGCTACGAGCTGCTCTACGAGGCGCGACAGATCCCGGAAGCGCTGCGAGGCGATCGTCTGCTCGCGCCGGCTGCCAACACCGCCACCGCGTCGGCAGATCCCATGATTCTGGACCATCGTCGGATCCTGGCGACCGGAATCGCGAGACTCCGGGCCAAAATCAAATATCGTCCGGTCGTATTCGAGCTGATGCCGGACACGTTCACGTTGCTGCAATTGCAACGCTGCGTTGAAGCACTGGCTGGAAAACTCGTTCACAAACCGAACTTTCGCCGTTTGATCGAGCAGCAGGAGCTCGTGGAGGATACCGGCGAGACGAGCCAGGAGACCGGCGGACGCCCGGCAAAACTTTTCCGTTTCCGCCGCGCGGTGCTGGCGGAGCGCGCGATCGCCGGAACCAAGTTACCTATTTCCGGGGCTTGACAAGACTTATACTCAACATCAGTATAATAGATGCTGGGATTGGAGTATAGTCATGTCGACAGTTCTGGACCTGCGACCGTCGGCTCAGATTTACCCGAAAGTGCGGCACGCGATCCCCGAGATCGAATGGCCCACCTTCGCTGACGACGTCGATGCAATCATTGCGCTGAAGAAGCGCCGCAATGCGGTCATTCTTGCACACAACTACCAGACGCCAGAGATCTTTCACGGCGTAGCCGACATCGTTGGCGACAGCCTCGCTCTGGCTCGCGAAGCGATGAAGGTAGAAGCCGACGTCATTGTGCTCGCAGGCGTGCACTTCATGGCCGAAACAGCCAAATTGCTGAATCCGTCAAAGACGGTCCTGATCCCGGATCGTGGCGCTGGCTGCTCGCTTGCGGATTCGATCACACCCGAGGATGTGCGGCTCTTGCGGCAAAGCTATCCCGGCGTTCCGATCGTCACTTACGTGAACACGTCGGCCGCGGTGAAGGCCGAGTCGGACATCTGCTGCACATCGGGCAATGCGAAGGCCGTCGTCGAGTCTCTCGGCGTCGAACGCGTCATCATGCTGCCCGACGAATATCTGGCGAAGAACATCGCTGCTGAAACCGACGTCAAGATCATCACATGGACCGGACATTGCGAGGTGCATGAGCGCTTCAGCGCCGAAGAAGTGCGACAATTACGGGAAGATCACCCCGGCGTTGTCGTCCTGGCGCATCCGGAATGTCCGCCGGAGGTAGTGGCGGAGGCCGATTTCGCCGGATCGACAGCCGCCATGTCCTCCTATGTCGCCACCCGACGGCCGCCCAGGGTCGTGCTCCTGACGGAATGCTCGATGAGCGACAACGTCGCCGCCGATTATCCCGAGCTTGAGTTCATTCGTCCCTGCAATCTGTGCCCGCACATGAAGAGGATCACGCTCGGCAATATCCGCCATGCACTGGAGACGATGCAGCACGAAGTCACGATCGACCCAGGCATCGCTGCGCGCGCACGCCTCGCTGTCGAGCGGATGCTGGCGGTGAAATGACGACTGTGCATGACACCAACGGCGCTACCGTCGTCATCGGGGGGGGCCTTGCCGGCCTGATGACGGCGCTTGCGCTGGCGCCACAACCGGTGCTGCTTTTGAGCAGCGCACCGCTCGGTCTCGAAACATCGAGTATCCTCGCGCAAGGCGGCATCGCCGCCAGCATCGGGCGGGATGACGACGCATCGCTGCATCTGGCTGACACCCTCGCCGCCGGAGATGGCCTTTGCGACGAAGGCGTTGCCGCGGCAATCCTGAGCGGCGCGCCGGCTGCGATCGAACGCCTGTTGCAGCTCGGCGTGGCTTTCGATCGCGACGCCAACGGCAACCTCGCTCTTGGTCTTGAGGCGGCCCACTCGCGCCGCCGGATTGTCCATGCCGGAGGTGATGCGAGCGGTCACGGCATCATTCGGTCCCTGGTCCGCAAGGTCTATGAGACGCCTTCAATCACCGTGTGCGAGGCGACCAGCGCGCGGCGATTGATCGTCGAAGACAATACGGTGACGGGCCTCGTCTGCCAGACCGACCGCGATGTCGTGACTTTCGCCACCGACCGCGTCGTCATCGCGACCGGAGGCATCGGCGGATTGTTTCTGCATGGGACGAATCCGGCAGGATCCTGTGGCCAGGGTCTCGCGCTCGCAGCGCGGACCGGCGCGATCATGGCTGATCTCGAATTTATCCAGTTCCATCCCACCGCCCTCGACACCGACTCCTTCCCGCTGAAACTGATCAGTGAGGCCGTGCGTGGCGAAGGTGCAATCCTTGTTGACGAAAATGGCGATCGCTTCATGGCGGACGTGCCCGGCGCCGAGCTTGCGCCTCGCGACGTCGTCGCGCGCGCCGTCTGGCGACATATGACGGCGGGCCATCGCGTCTTTCTCGATGCGCGGGACCTGCAAGGGATCGACTTCGCCCGCCGTTTCCCGGCGATCACCTCGTTTTGCCGCGACGCAGGCATCAATCCGGTGACGCAGCAGATCCCGGTCCGCCCCGCTGCGCATTATCACATGGGTGGAATTGCCGTCGACAAACGCGGAAGGACGTCCATCGACGGCTTGTGGGCATGCGGTGAAGTCGCCTGCACAGGCCTGCATGGCGCAAACCGGCTGGCCAGCAATTCGCTCATCGAGGCGGTGGTGTGCGGCGGCCTGGTCGCTCAGGACATCGCCGGCACAGCCTCGACCAGGCGGCGTGACCCCAGGGCGCTGGATGCAAGCATCGGCAGCGATCCGACTCTGGTCCGGCCAATCCTGTCGCGCGCTGCCGGGGTGCTGCGCGACGGTGACGGATTGCGAGCAGCCGCACGCGCCCTCTTACCGCTCGCAGCCTCGCAACAGGCCGCAAGCGACCCGGCGATCGTCGCCTTGATGATCGTGATCGCCGCGTTGCACCGTGAGGAAACTCGCGGCGCCCATGCACGCACTGACTTTCCCGAGCACGCGATCCGGGCGGCGCGAACCACACTGCGTCTCTGCGACGCGCTTGATGCCGCACAAAACTACCTTCCCGATTTGGTCAGCTAGTTCGCAGGAATACTATGTCTTTCCCGACCCTCCCCCGCATCCTGATCGAACCATTGGTTCGCATGGCCTTGCTTGAGGATATCGGCCGCGCGGGCGATCTCACGACTGATGCGATCGTGCCAGTTGGCCACCGGGCCACGGCTCTTTTTGTCGCCCGCCAGCAAGGAACCGTCGCCGGGCTCGATCTGGCACGGCTCGCCTTCCAGCTCATCGATCCAGAGATCGAGATGCAAATCGCGTACAATGATGGCGCGGTTGTCGAGCCGGGCGATGTGATCGCGACCTTGTCGGGCCCGGCGCGGGGCATTTTGACAGCGGAGCGGGTCGCGTTGAATTTCCTATGCCGTCTGAGCGGGATCGCCACGGCGACAGCATCTGTGGTTGCCGCGGTTCAAGGCTATGACGCGAAAATCGTCTGCACCCGCAAGACGACGCCCGGATTGCGTGCGATCGAAAAATACGCGGTGCGCGTCGGCGGCGGCAGTAACCATCGGTTCGGTCTCGACGATGCCGTTCTCATCAAGGACAACCATATTGCCATCGCCGGCGGCGTGAGCGAAGCGCTGAAGCGTGCGAAGCGTGGCGTCGGCCATCTGGTCAAGATCGAACTGGAAGTGGATACGCTCGACCAACTGCGCGAAGCGCTCGATCACAGTATCGATGCGGTGCTGCTCGATAACATGAGCCCGGACACTCTCCGGGAAGCCGTCGCGATGGTCGCCGGCCGGGCGGTGACCGAAGCCTCCGGCCGTATCACGCCGGCCACCGCACCATCGGTCGCCTCAACCGGCGTCGATCTGATCTCGATCGGTTGGCTCACCCATAGCGTCGGCATCCTGGACATCGGGCTTGATTTCAAAAATCAAGCAAGCGGCTGATCCATCGCTGTGGCGAATGTCACCATTCAGAAACAAACGCCAGGTGCAGATGAGGATTTACAAGCGAAGCGATCGAGACGCTGTACAAGACTTGCGCAGCTATTCCTGTGCTGCGCGAGCTTCGGCAATTGCGGTCAGCCGATCCGATTTGTTGGCTTAATCCCGTCTTGCGAAACGCTCCATAGCCCTTGACCACCGCATCTTGATTTCGTTCGGAACACGTGTGAAGGGCAATAAAAATCCTAGCCAGAAAAAAGACAAGCCGAGCAGCGCACCCAGATTCACTGCATCTGGTGTTTTGGCTGATTCCGTTCGAACCGTTTGGACATAAGCAAGCGCAAAGTAAAAGCAAAATAGGACGCTCACGCTTAAAATCAGAAATCTTTTAGGACGTGGCCTTACAAGCCTGCCAACAAATTGACCTGCTTGATATCCGACCATCACGCCAACCGCTGCTGCGAGCCGAACCATTGAGAGTTCTGCAGGAATAAAAAATCCATAACTCAAAACAAGTCCGACGACGCCAAATGCAATAGTCAGCATTAAATTCATTTGCGGGAGCCAGTAATGATGTGTAGCTGGTGAAGATAGGCTTCAAATTTTTCCCGATCAAGAACAACCAGATCGTATGCAGGTCATAACCGCCATCAGGGGGCTACTTGTTGTGGGCTACGTTGCGAGCAATGCAGTCTCAAGGTCTTGATTGCTTAGAGTTTTCAGGTTTTCAATGGCCTAGCTAAGCTTGGCGCTCCCTAGCGGAGACCAGGACGACTGAGCATCAATACGTTGGCCTGAAGTGAGACCCGGAGGGCGTTCCACTGATTTTTATGCTTTTCCAGCCAATTGGCTCACACTTGCTCATGTTCCATAAGGCAGCGTAAGCGGGTCCGCCGCACATCATCGACAGGCGACCTATTTTACAAGTAGATCACCGAAGTCGATGGGCGCTTCTCCGGAACAGGCCGAAATCAATCCTTTTCCTGCAAGCGGAAAGTATTGCGTCGTATTATCCTCGATACCCCCGCCTCTTCTGCATAATTTCGGCAAGCTCTTTGCTGATATCAAATCGCTCCGTGATGGAGATGTTCGGCTTCGTCCCATTCGTGGTCCAAATGTGGAAGATTATCTCATAACTTCCTTCGATAAACGCCAAGCTCTCTGCGCTACTGTTATGCCAAGCAAACTGCAGCACGTCGGATTTAGCTTCGTATCCATCTATCTTGAAGGGAGCCGCAGCACCAAATTCTGTATACTTCATCTCTTTGTCGATGCTGTTGCTGGTCAACCATCGCAGGGCGAAATGGTAGCCGTCGGTGTCTTTGATGCCGGGGCAGGAAGGTCTGCACGCGGCCAAATTTCGTGAGGTGTTTTATGAAGCGCGTCGCGATCTATCTGCGCGTAACGTCAGAACAAACTCGAACTCCTAGCGGTAGCGGAGCGGCACAGCTGGCAGGTTACCGCTGTCTATGAGGATGCTGGCATATCTGGAGCCAAGGGACGCAACCAAAGACCCGGACTCGACACACTCATGAAGACAGTAAGTAACCCGCCGCGAGGTGGACGCTTTCGGATCGTACGTCCCTGATGCTCGTCGCTACATGTAACTCAAAACCGCCATTGTGGACCACCTTTGTGGGCTACGCTTGTGTAGCAGAGCGGCCTCTCTAAGCTTATGATTGCTTAGAGTTTTCAGATTTTCAATGGCTTTGTCCGTCGTCAGGTAATTTGAGACCGATCAGGCATTTCGGGAAGGGAGGCTCTGGCTCATCAGGGGTTAGAGTTTAAGCGGCCTGCAGTCGGTGC
>JBDTCP010000117.1:0-9455 GCA_039923555.1 Nitrobacter sp. | reverse complement strand
TCGGCCGAAACCGCCCAGGAGCCGTCGCCCTGATGATCTGCGACGTCCTCGCGCGTGGCGCGCCGCAATCCGCGTCCTGGCGACAGCAGCGATATCGCCTCGAGGCAATTGGTCTTGCCGGCGCCGTTAGGCCCGACCAGCACGACCACGTCGCTGCGTACCGTCATGCTTGCCGCCCGATAGTTGCGGAAGTGCGTGAGGTTCAGGCGGCGAATGCGGGAGAGGGTCATGAAGCGTCGACGGCCTTCTTTCCCTCTCCCCTCGAGGGAGAGGGTGGCGAGGGTCGACGACCCGAGCCGGGTGAGGGGGCAATTGGTTTTGCGAAATAAGCAAACCGCTGGTAGCGCAACGATCGCCGCATACTACCTTCTGCATCCGTCGAGGTGCGGCGCATGCTTCGTAAAGCTGAACCCCTCACCCGCCCTCGCAAGCGAGGGCACCCTCTCCCGCAAGGGGAGAGGGAAGAATTCACACCCGCATCGGCATCAGCACATAGAGCGCGCCCTTGGAATCCTTGTCCTGCACCAGCGTCGGCGAGCCGGGGTCGGCGAGCTTCAGCACCGCGCCTTCGCCCTCGATCTGTGCGGCGATGTCCAGGAGATAGCGCGAATTGAACCCGATATCGAGCGCTTCGGAGGCGTATTCGACCTCGAGCTCCTCGGTCGCGCTGCCGGAATCAGGGTTGGTCACGGACAGAATGAGCTTGCCCGGCGACAGAGCCAGCTTCACGGCGCGGCCGCGTTCGCTGGAAATCGTCGAGACGCGATCGACCGCCGCCTCGAAATCCTTTTTGTCGACGATCAGCTCCTTGTCGTTGTTCTGCGGGATCACGCGGCCGTAGTCCGGAAAGGTGCCGTCGATCAGCTTCGAAGTCAGCACGACATTGCCGATGGTAAAGCGGATCTTGCCCTGCGAGAGCTCGATTCCAACTTCGGCCTCGTTGTCCTCGATCAACCGCTGGACCTCGCCGACCGTCTTGCGCGGGATGATGACGCCAGGCATTCCCTCAGCGCCCTTGGGCAGCGCGAGATCGACCTGCGCGAGGCGGTGGCCGTCGGTGGCAACGCCGCGCAGCGTCGCGGCTTTGGCGCTGCCCGCGCTGTGCAGGTAGATGCCGTTGAGGTAGTAGCGGGTCTCCTCGGTCGAGATTGCGAACTGGGTGCGATCGATCAGCCGTTTGATGTCCGCGGCGGCGAGCGTGAAGGAATGCGTCATCTCGCCGGCCGCGAGATCGGGAAAATCGTTTTCAGGTAGAGTCTGCAAGGTGAAGCGCGAGCGTCCGGCGCGGATCGCCAGCATCGAGCGGTCGCCGTCGCCTTCCAGCACGATTTGCGCGCCGTCGGGCAGTTTACGGACGATGTCGTAGAACATGTGCGCCGGAACCGTGGTCGAGCCGCCGGTTCCGGTTTCCGCCGCGAGGGTTTCCGTCACCTCGAGATCGAGATCGGTGGCCTTCAATGACAGCCTGGCGTTTTCGGCGCGAACCAGCACATTCCCCAGAATCGGAATCGTATTCCGGCGTTCGACCACGCGGTGGACATGGCCAAGCGATTTCAGCAGTTGCGCGCGTTCGACGGTGACCTTCATTGCAAATCCGTCCGATCCAAATGACGTCGTGGGGTAACGATGCCGCGTGGACCGCGGCACGAAACCCCGAAGTTCAAGGCCGATTTTGCTTAAATCCGGCGGGACCGCAAGGTGACGTGGATAACTGTCCGGCGCAAGCCTGCGGCTCGCTCCGGTCCGGCTTTTTTCCTGATTTTTGGCGGAAAAATTTCCCCCGTTGCGCCTAGTCCTGAAGCTGGCGTTTCAGCAATTCGACCTCGTCCGAGAGCGTCGCATCCTTTGACACCAAAGCCTCGATCTTGCGCACGGCATGCAGCACGGTGGTGTGATCGCGGCCTCCGAACCGGCGGCCGATCTCGGGCAGGGAACGCAGCGTCAGCGTCTTCGCCAGATACATCGCAACCTGCCGCGGCCGCACCACATTGGCTGTCCGGCGCGAAGACAGAAGGTCCGAGCGGCTCACATTGTATTGCCGGGCGACCACCCGCTGGATGTCCTCGATCTTGATGCGCCTGGGTTCTTGCGGACGGATCAGGTCACGAACCTCGCGCTCCGCCATTTCGAGTGTCACCGGCTGGGCGTTGAGCTTGCTGTGCGCCAGAAGCCGGTTGATCGCGCCTTCGAGATCGCGTCCGTTATGTGTGATTGCCTTCGCCAGATAATCCAGCACCGGCTCCGGTACGGTGAAACTTGCATGATGTGTCCGCGCAGCTTCGACGCGCGATTTCAGGATGCCGAGCCGGAGTTCCTCGCCGAGCGAACCCATTTCAACCACAAGCCCGCCGGCGAGCCGGGAACGTACGCGATCGTCGAGGCTTTCCAGGTCGGACGGCGGCCGGTCGGCTGCGATCACGACCTGGCGGCCGGCATCGATCAGCGCGTTCAGCGTGTGGCAGAATTCGGCCTGTGTCGATTTGCCCTGCAGGAACTGCAAGTCGTCGATGACGAGAACGTCGATGCCGCGCAGCGCTTCCTTGAAGGCCAGCGCCGTCTGCGTCTTGAGCGCGGCGACGAAGCCGTACATGAACTTCTCCGCCGTCAAGTAGAGCACCTTGCGCTCGGTTCCGGCGTTGCCGGCCCAGGTGACGGCTTGCAGCAGATGGGTTTTGCCAAGCCCGACGCCGGCGTGAATGTAAAGCGGATTGAACATGACGCTGTCGCCGCGCCGGCCTTCGGCCACCTGACGCGCCGCGGCTTGGGCAAGGGTATTGGATCGGCCGCTGACGAAGCTCGCGAACGTCAGCCGCGGATCGAGCGGCGAACCGCCGAGAGCGTCGTGACAAGCGGAGGCCGGCGCGGTTGCAACCGTCTTCAAGTCGACATGGGCACGCCCGTCGCCCTGAACGGGACGCCGCGTATCAGTGGCCGGCGCTTCCTTGACGGGTGCCGCGCAGCGCATGGCGGATCGCACCGTGAGATCGATCCGGTGAACATCCGGCAATTCGGCCTGCCAGCAGGCGAGAACCCGTTCGGCGTAATGCGCCTGAATCCAGCTCTTCAGGAACCGGGTTGGGACCGACAGGCGGACGCTTTCCCCATGCACGCTCTCCAGATCCATTCTCGCGAACCAGCTCGAATAGACGTCCTCTCCGACCGTCGAGCGCAACCGACCCTTCACCCGCGACCAGCGATCCTGTTCCATGTTTGACATTTTTTTGGCGACTTTTCTGATTGAATGATGTTGAGGCTCGACCGGCGCGGTTCATTTCAGCCAATGACCAGCCGTTCGGCTTGACGCCGCAAGCAGTTCAGATGGCGGGAAAAGAAACGAACGCGAGATCGGCGACTAACTAAACGGTCTGCCTGGAGATTTCGCGGGAGAGCACACAAAAGCGATCTTGCTCAAAAGAACGTCAGAAAAATAGATCACTGGATGAAATCTCGTGGTGTTGTTTGTCTTCAACATAAACCCCCTCCTCGCTGCGATGAACGCGCCGAGATGTCCGCTTATTAGCTGTTCAAATTCAGTCTGCGAGGCCCAACATCAGAAGTGTCGGGATCGCTACGCAGCGCACTAACTTACCTGTTCACCCTTCGCTTGTCCGCTTTCGGCGACGGAGATACGGCATGACCTGAGCGTATCTCTCTTGTTTCGAAACGTTCGATCGGAACGTCGCGGTTGAGAAATTTTGACACAGAACATCCGTTCTCATTTTGCTATGAGCAGCAATTCGCTATCGCTTGGAAAGCATCACTAACGTGCACACCGCCGCCGATATGCGCGTCCACTCAAGGTTCTCAAACCGCACTAATCCGGAGAGCCATGAATGCCGCGAGCCAGCAAAGGAATACACGACGCCCAAATTCCCGCAACGCTTTCGTTTCGCTCGTGCTCGTCACAGACGAGCGAACGGAGGCGATTCGATCTGCATTTCTCCTGGCGCAGCGGCAACGTTTTGAATTTTCGCGTGGAATCGAAGGTGTCGCAATTTGGTCGCGGCTGTCTAAAATAATTTAAGAAACCGTAAAACGAGTAAGGCGTCCGGTCGTTTTGGAAGTGCTTCATGACACTATGTGGATAAGTGATTAGCGAGGCGCGTTTTTTTCTGTCTGTTTTTGAGGATAACCCGCAGCCGGCCGCGTGCTTAGGAATCCGGCCGTGCGCGGGGTTATGACCGGACAGGCATGGAGGATGACGGCATCGAAACGTAGTGAAGCTTGCGGCAGCCCTGAACAGGAGCGTCGGCTGACGAATGTGAGCCGACGTCAACCGGATGGCCATCGCCTTAAAGGGAATGAGACTTGATGGACTCGCGGTGATCGGCCTTATGCTGGGCATCCACGTCTAGGAACACGAATCGGGTCAAAGACGTGGATCGCCGGCATAGGCAAGCGAACCTGCGCCATATTCGAAAGGCTATACCGGCTGTGACGCGTTGGAACGCTTCGTCGTCAACCCAGCCTGGCTTGGCTGTGATTGCCGCGCAAAAAAAGGCCCGGCGATCGGCCGGGCCTTGCAGACGATATTGTCGCTGACGAATAACGTCGCGGATCAGGATGATTTCGCGAGTTTGGCGATCTGATGCGTGAGCCGCGAAACCTTTCGGCTCGCATTGTTCTTGTGAATGATGTTCCGCTGGCCGGCCTGCATCAATTCAGGCTCCGCGCGCTTCATCGCCTGGAGGGCAGCGTCGCGATCACCCTTCGCGATCGCTTCCTCGACGATCCGGACCGAGCCACGCATCTGTGTACGCCGTGACTTGTTGACGGCGGTGCGGCGGGCAATCTTGCGCGTCGCTTTCTTGGCGGAGGTCGTATTGGCCATGGTTTCAAAATATCCTTCGGCAGTGTCCCACCGCGAGAAGCCGGCCAATGGCGCCGGTCATTCGATTGCGCGGGTGAGTCTGAAATGTTTCCGGGTGTTCCTGAAAATGCCATCCTCGGAGCGAACATGTTCGCGAGGCGGCGCCGTTCAAAGAACAGCGGCGGCAGGATCGCGCCCGCCGCCAGTTGGCGGTCTTATAGAGGCCCTGTTTTCGAGCGTCAACGCTTTCCCCGCGAGCAGGCGCGGCAATAAGGGTCTGCTTGAGGGCTTCCAGGCACTGGCGAGGTTGAATTTCGTGCGTCCGACCGGTATTGGGCGGCCAGCAATCCGGCAGGCAGAGAGCAGGTGACGGCATGATCCGCGGGTTTTTTCGCTTGATAGGGCTGCTGCTGCTCGCGGGCGGTTTCATTTTTCTGGTCTATGACGGCGCGCGATCGATCGCCGACCAGGCGGTGCGGCTGACCAAACTCGGCGAATTCTGGAACGATATTCATCAGGCCAGTCAGCAAGCGGTTCGCACCCAGCTCGAAGCATCGGCACCCTGGCTATGGGATCACGTCGTCAAGCTGATCCTGAACCAGCCAGCCTTCGCAGTGCTGGCGGTTGTGGGCATTCTCCTGATGTTGCTGTTCCGGCCGCGAGGGCCGTTGATCGGCTACGCGCGGGATTGACTCACCGGGCCGTCGGGGGTCCGCGGGCCCTTCGAAAATACGATTTGTTAACCATAATGGGTGCACAAACGGACCTATCTCGTGACAAGGAACAGGTCCGGTGCGGCTCGCGCGTGCGTTTCGAATGTCGTCGATGGCCACCATGACCGTGCTGGCGCTGTCGGGGTGCATGCGGCATCCGGCGCCGGCGGCGATGCGCACCTATGCCGCCACGCCTGTTGTCTATGCCGCAGCACCGCCACCCGTCATGCATGATCCTTCCTACCGCCTCGATGCCGGTGACCGGCTGCGCATCGTGGTCTATGGCCAGGAAGGCCTCACCAACACCTATCTGGTCGATGCCGGCGGCAGCATCACCATGCCCCTGATTGGCGCGGTTTCGGCACGCGGGAAAACCCCGGCCGAACTCGCCGCTGCGGTCGCCGCGCGCTTGCGCAACGGCTATATCCGCCAGCCCTCTGTCGCCGCCGAAGTCGAGGCCTACCGGCCGTTCTTCATTCTCGGCGAGGTGGCGGCCCCCGGACAGTATCCGTTCGTGCCCGATATGACTGTTGAAAGCGCGGTCGCCATCGCCGGCGGCTTCTCGCCTCGCGCCAAGCGTGACCGCGTCACCGTCACCCACACCGATGCCCGCGGCACCGTCCGTCTCGTCGTGCCCACCGCAACTCTGCTCAGCCCCGGCGACACCGTCCTCATCGGCGAACGCTGGTTCTGAGGCTTGCTGTTATTTTTTTGTGATGCTCGGCGACGAAGGCGAGGCTGCGCGCGTCGAGAGATCGGCGCTCAGTTGTCGTCGCTTGCGCGCACATCGCTCGTGCTGGCTGCACAGGGTCGCGGCAATTGCGTCGATCCTGCCGCCAATCGCAAGTCCTCACTCGCGACGGCAGGCACAACCATTATCGCCACATCCAGTTATGGCCCCAATCGCCCTTCCAGCCCGCAAGACGCCCCTTGCGGAATTGCAGATAGAGTCGATCTTCGCGGTTGAAGAAGCCGCTGCCGCCATAGCGTCGAAACGCCAGAAACACTTCGTTGCCGGGCCGCCCGCTGATGTAATTCAGAGGCACGCCGAGCGCGTCTGTCGCCGTTGCCTCGTCCATGCCAAACGCCAGCGGTGTGTTGTTCGACAGCGTGGCCGTAAAGGGCGGTGAACGTGAGGGGTCACCCATCGCTTGCTGCGCGTGGGCCGAAAAGATCCACGCCGAGGAGAACGCAACGACGCATGTCGAGGCAAAGACGAATGTCCGTCGCTTCATGATGCCGCCCTGGTGCTGCGCTCACGCGTATTCCGCAAAACCAGTTTTGCGATCAGAATACCCGCAAGTTCGATTGAGAGCATTTTCTTAACCGGATTCCACCTGGCCGGAAAATGCTCGCGCGATCCGATTCTAACATCCGCGCCCCGCTTCAGCGAGTGCCTTCGGCTGTTGCGAATGACGTGGCTTTCTATCACCGCGCTACCGAGGGTCAGCGTTTCCGTTGAATTGTCGGCGGGTTGCTACGCAAGCATTAATAATACCCCTTAATCTCCGCGAATCCACTTATCGGCTAGAGTTCCCCCGGCGCCGAACTGCAAGCCGAGGATCAATGACGACTCTTACAACCGGATCGTCCGCAAGACGCCGCCTGCTTCTGGCGTCCGACCGGAGTGATCAAAGCGGCGAACTCGCGGCCATTCTGCAACGCGTCGGCGACGTCGAGACCATCTCGACCGCCGAAATTCCCGATGCGCCGTCGGGCCAGTTTGTCGGCATCGTCGTCGACATCAACCTGCGCTCGGCCGAAAGCGTGCAGCGGGTACGCGAAAAGCTGCGCGCCGAGGCCTACCGGTCGGTACCGCGGCTGTTCGTTCTTGCAGACGCACTTCACCACGGTTCGATGCAGGCGTGGGCGCTCGGGGCCACCGATACCATTTCGCGTCCCTTCGACGCGCGAGGCATCCTGCAACGTATCCGCTCCGCATTTCCGGACGGTGACGACTATGATGCGACGGCGAGCAGCAAGGTGCTGAACCGGGGCATCGCCGCGGCCCATGCCGTCCTGGTCAAGATGTTCGAGCGGCTTCCGGCGGGAGTTCCGCTTGCATTCAGCGACGTCATGGAGGCGGAGCGTGAGATTCTGCAGGCCATCACGCGATCCTCGTTGCGTGAATGGCTGGCCGCGGTCGGCCGCCATCATACCCACAGTTATCGCCACTGCCTGTTTGTCACGGGCTTCGCCGCGGCGTTCGCACAGCATCTCGGGATGCGTGAGGACGATCAGCGCCGGCTCGCGCGCGCGGCGTTGTTGCACGATGTAGGCAAGGCCTTCGTTCCCGTTGCGATCCTCGACAAGCCGGGCAAGCTCAACGACGAGGAAAGGAACGAAATTCGCCAGCACCCGCGCCTCGGCTATGAAGCCCTGCTGGAGCAGGGCGGTTTCCCGCCCGAGATGCTGGATGTCGTCCTGCATCACCATGAGTTCCTTGATGGCTCGGGATACCCCGATGGTCTGCGCGGCAATCAGATCAGCGACATCGTGCGTCTGATCACGATCGTGGATATTCATGCGGCGCTGGTCGAGCAGCGGGCCTATCGCCTCCCATTCACGCACGCCCAGTCCTTCTCGATCATGGAAGAAATGGGCGACAAGCTCGATCAGCACTTGCTGCAGGCGTTCCGCCCGGTGGCGCTGGGCAATTGAACCCCGTGACAACAAGCTGCTCGACGTCACGCCCAAGGGGTGTGACGAAGGGTCGGGCGGCAATCTGACCGGACGGGTGAAACGGCGCCACTATATGGCGACGCCAAATCCGGCTGCCGGCCGCTGCGGCTCGATAGCTCGCCGCCGGAATCAGGCGGCGATTTCCGCATCGGCGGGCCAGGGACGTTGCCGACGCCCGGTCAATCGGCTAAACGGAATGCCTCGCACCCGTAGCTCAGCTGGATAGAGCGTTGCCCTCCGAAGCTGGACCGGCGTTGTAACAAATCCCTTTGAAACTGTGCTTGGTGCAGCGTCCCGCGAGTTTCTCGACACCAAAGGCACACGTCAGCCACATTCGCGCGAAGCGTCCGAATGGACACGTCAAGCCTCGATACACTATTCTAGCTCTACAGGTCACCGGGGAGGCGATTGACGGTCGCGACTCATGTCACGCTTCCTGAGCATAACGCATTAGATTTGCGTTGAGGACCTTCAGAACATCATCCCTAACAGGATCACGAGTGCCTCGACTCCATGCTGCCGCCAGAGGCAGCTTGTTCATATCGGACGCCGCAAGCCGGATGTAACGGACTCCCCGCGCTGGCATGCGTGAGGTCCATTTTGGGACAATCGCGACACCTAGTTCGGCAGACACAAGATTGACGATAGTCTGCTTTTCATTCGCGATCTGGACGATCCTCGCCTCCAGTCCGGCTTCGGAAAAGAGTTTCATTGTCAGATCGTGACTATGCGGTCGCGAACGGCGCTCGGGCACGATCAGCGGCTGCTGCGCTAGATCGGCGATCGTGATGCGCCTCTTAGATGAGAGCGGATGACTGTCGGGAACTGCGACGACGGCAGTTTCATAAAAAAGAAATAATAACTCCAGGCGCTTGTCATGGCTCGCCGGCGGGCGGACAAAAGCTAGGTCAATTCGTCCGGACAGCACTCTTGGAAGCAGACGGATCGTCTTATCTTCGACGAGTTGAACCGTGACGTCCGGCCGTTGCGCTCGGAAATCGTGAAGCAACATCGGCAAGAGGCCACCGGCAGCACTGTCGATCGCGCCTATGCGGACAACGGTCGCTTGATTTCGGCCCCGCGCCCGAAACTTGGCAGCAAGAGCGTCTGCCTGCGCGAGCAAGTGACGGGCTTCCTTTAGTAAGACTGTCCCGTCGTCGGTTAGCGCGACGCTCCGAGTGGTCCGTATCATTAGCCTGGTGCCGAGGTCCTCCTCGAGAAGCCGTATGAAGCGCCCCAGTGCCGACGGC
>JBDTCP010000116.1:0-5295 GCA_039923555.1 Nitrobacter sp. | reverse complement strand
TCCCGGCGAGCGACTTGTCCGAACAGATTTCCACCGCCGGCATGGAAGCCTCCGGAACCGGCAACATGAAGCTCGCGCTGAACGGCGCAATGACCATTGGAACGCTCGACGGCGCCAACATCGAAATCCTCGAGCATGTCGGCGACGATAATATCTTCATTTTCGGCATGAAGGTCGACGAAGTTGTGCGGCGCCGCGCGACGGGACTGGATACGACCGACATCATTTCATCGTCGCCGGTGCTGGCCGGTGCGATCGAGGCCATCGAACGGGGGGTATTTTCGCCGGACGACGTCTCGCGTTTCGCGCCCATCGCCCACGCGCTGCGTTTTCTCGACCACTATCTGGTTTCGGCGGATTTCGAGGACTACTACCGCACGCAGCGCGCCGTCGACATGAAGTGGCATAGTCCTGAGTGGACTCGCTCAAGCATTCTCAACGTCGCGCGCATGGCATGGTTCTCGTCGGACCGCACCATCCGTGAATACGCCGAGGATATCTGGAATATTCCGCTGACCTGATGCCGGTGAATGCGGTGTGACATCCGCGACCAGCGGCACGCCGACCAGTGCAGCATCCCTTAAATGAAGAGCGCCGGCGGCGGGGTTGATGCCGCCGGCGCAGTCGACAAGGTGTACCTGCGAAGATCAGTCTTGTCGACAAAAGCAATAGCGCGGTGCACGACGCAACCGCGTAACACGGATCAGGCGACCTTAAGGTGCTTGCCGATCCTCGAATCAGCAGCGCAAGCTTCCTTATGTGAGCAGTAGTCCATAAAGATAGATTGTCAATATTTCTTTAAGATAGGGTCGCCTCGATCGCACCGACCCGCATGACACCGTCTTGCGATGCGACGGTCGCGGCCACACGCACGTCGCCGGCCTTGGTCTTCGCAACGAATGCGCCCGTCAGCGCAAAACGCGACGCCGGATGACGCATCTTGGCATAGCCGGCCTTGGCCGGAATGGGGAAAGCGATCTGGGTGATGATCTCGCCATCCTCCAGTGCCGTCGTGAACAGCCCCTTGAAGAAATCATCGGCCGCGATGCTTCGTTTGTTGGTCTTCACGGTCGCGCCGAGCGCCAGCACTGCCGCGGGATAGTCGGCGGCCGGATCGTTGTTGGCGATCGATCCGCCGATGGTGCCGCGGTAACGGACGGCCCGGTCGCCGAGCACGGAGGTCAGATGCACCAGCGACGGAATCGCCTTCTTCACATCGGCATTGGTCATGATGTCATAGTAGGTCGTTGCAGCCCTGACAGCCGTGGATCGCGTGCCAGACGCGGTCGGGCGATGCAGGCATCGTGAGATTGTTGTTGCCGATGGCGTCGGTGATGGCGTTGATCACCGCCGCTGACGCGCCGATCGCGCCGGCCTCGCCGCAACCTTTCACGCCGAGCGGATTGCCCGGGCATTCCGTCATGGTGTGCTGAACCTTGAAGGACGGCAGGTCCTCCGCGCGCGGCATCGCATAGTCCATGAACGACGCCGTTATGAGTTGACCGGCATCGTCATAGACCGCTTTTTCCAGCAAAGCCTGACCGATGCCCTGCGCCAGGCCGCCATGGAGTTGCCCTTCGACGATCGTCGGGTTGATCAGGCGACCGAAATCGTCAGCCGCGACGAGAACAGCGACATATAGGCGCCGAGATTGGCGTAGGTCTTCACCCGCAGTCCCGTGATCCTGTCGTCCTTGTCGAACGTCATCTCGGCCTTGGTCAGATGGTCGCGGCCATGCGCGTCAGTAAGAAAGGCCTCCGTACGATCGGATGTCCACTTCACCGGAACGCCGCGTCGGTAGCGGCTTCATCGCCGAGGGTCCAATCGAAAATCACATAACCCGCCGCCTCCGGGTGAAGCTACGGCGCGCCGCCCGCAACTGCCGTGCGCATGTCGACGACGGCGGGAAGCTCCTCGTAAGTCACGGCAACGGCCTCGGCCGCATCCCGCGCCTGGTTGCGGTCTCGGCGATGACGACGGCGACGGCTTGGCCGACAAAGCGGACGGTCTCCGGCGCCATGGCAGGCCAGGCACCCATCTTCATTGGCGATCCGTCCTTGGAGTGGATCATCCAGCCGCAGATCAGATTGCCGATCTTGTCGTCGACCAGTTCCTTGCCGGTCAGGACAGCAACCGCCCGGCAGGCAGGCCAATTTCCGGACCGAAAACAGGGTCCAAAAAAACAAGGGCCCCGAAGGGCCCTTGCATTATACCGCGTCTTTCGCGGCCTTGACCGGCCGCGCCCTGACGATCTTTCGGGCCGGCTTCGCCTTGAACATCATTGGCTCGCCCGTGAAGGGGTTCGTTCCCTTACGCGCCTTGGTCGCCGGCTTCTTGATAACCACGAACTTTGCGAAGCCCGGAAGCATGAACGTACCGGTCTTCTTGAGCTCCTTATAGCCTGTTGTCGCGAGCGCCTCGAGAACACCCTTTACGTCCTTTTTGGACAAATCGGCCTGAGCCGAGACTTTCTCAATGAGTTGCGATTTCGTCATCTGGGTTGCCATCGTCGATCCTGTCTGTTGATTCGGCCCAGACGACAATATTGGGAAATCCAGCCAAAAAACACGCTTTGTGGGATTCATAACAGCTTACTTTGGACGCCGTTGCCGCAGGCGCCCCCGGTTTTTGAAGCGCAAACGTCCCCACGGAATCAACTCATGGATGGGCCAGCCGGCCGTACGCCGCCAAATCACAATTTCGCAGCCGACCTTTGCGTGGCTGCAAATTGTGCTATGCGCCAGCAATGAAGGTTCTTTTCCGCCTAAGCGCGGCCGTCCTGATCGCAGCGGTCGTATTCGCCACGCTCGGGCCGCCGCGCTATCGCCCGCACTCTCCGCTCGGGCAGGATGGCGAACACGCCCTCGCCTTCGTTCTGGTTGGTCTTGCCCTAGGCCTCGCGTTTCCGCAGCGGCGCCTGTTTGTCGCGGCGGTGTCCGTGGTCCTGATCGGCCTGCTTGAGCTCATGCAACTGTGGGCGCCCGGTCGCCATGCGCGGCTGGAGGATTTTCTGGTCGATGCCGCGACGGCGTGCATCGGCCTCGCCATCGCTGCCGTGATCGGCTGGTTTGCGGCGCGATGGCGCGGATCAAGCTCCCGATAAGGCTCAGCGGGACACGATACAGGAGCACGACCATGTCACAGGCACTGAAGGGCGTTCGCATTCTGGATTTCACCCACGTCCAGTCGGGACCGACCTGCACGCAACTGTTGGCATGGTTCGGTGCGGACGTGATTAAGGTCGAACGCCCGGGCGTCGGCGACATCACCCGCGGTCAGTTGCAGGACATCCCGAACGTCGACAGCCTGTATTTCACCATGCTGAACCACAACAAGCGGTCGATCACACTCGATACCAAGAACGTAAAGGGCAAAGAAGTCCTGACCGCGCTGATCAAGCAATGCGACGTGCTGGTGGAGAATTTCGGTCCCGGCGTTCTCGATCGCATGGGATTTGCCTGGGAGAAAATCCAGAGCATCAATCCGAAGATGATCGTGGCTTCGATCAAGGGTTTTGGCCCCGGTCCTTACGAGGACTGCAAGGTCTATGAAAACGTCGCCCAGTGCATCGGCGGCGCGGCCTCGACCACCGGTTTCCGCGATGGGCCGCCGCTTGTCACCGGGGCGCAGATCGGCGACAGCGGCACGGGCTTGCATCTTGCGCTCGAGATCGTCACCGCGCTCTATCACCGTACGCATTCGGGCAAAGGTCAGCGCGTCACCGCCGCGATGCAGGACGGCGTACTAAATCTCTCGCGTGTAAAGCTGCGCGACCAGCAGCGTCTCGCCCATGGTCCGCTCAAGGAATACAGCCAGTTCGGCGAAGGCATACCCTTCAGCGACGCGACGCCGCGCGCGGGCAACGACTCCGGCGGCGGTCAACCGGGCCGCATTCTGAAGTGCAAGGGCTGGGAGCAAGATCCAAACGCGGACATCTATTTCATCACGCAGGCGCCGGTGTGGGAGAAGATTTGCGATGTGATCGGTGAACCCCGCTGGAAGACGCATCCCGACTACGCCGAGCCGCCCGCAAGGCTGCCGCGCCTTAACGAGATCTTCGCGCGGATCGAACAGTGGACCATGACCAAGACCAAATTCGAGGCGATGGACATCCTCAACAAGGACGACATTCCCTGCGGCCCTATCCTGTCGATGAAGGAACTTGCGGAAGACAAGTCGCTGCGTGCGACCGGCACGGTGGTCGAGGTCGATCACCCGACCCGCGGCAAGTATCTCTCGGTCGGCAATCCGATCAAGCTGTCGGACAGCGCTGCCGAGGTGAAGCGTTCGCCGCTGCTCGGCGAGCATACGGACGAAATTCTGCGTCAGGTGCTCGGATTCAGCGATCACCAGATTACGGAAATCCACGACTCCGGCGCCCTCGATCCGCCGCGCAAGGAAGCTGACGGATAACAACCCTGGAAGCCCGGCACCAGGTTGCACGCGGCGCGAGCTCGTTGGCGGCTTCGAGAACGACGGCCATGATTGGTCGGGCTCGTTGCACATTCTGAAATCGGAACAATTCGCAACAACCAGGCCAAGTCGCGAATGAGTGGCGATTGCGCAATCGAGCGCGGCTTTTATCCTGAGTAGCGGGCTGCTAAACCCCGCTGATGCTCCGCTCTGCTTCCAACTCGAAAACAAGAGTCGCCGCCATCTCGATGATCGCTAGCGCCAGCATGGCGGCGATCAAACTCGTCGTCGGCGTCGCGATCGGAAGTCTCGCGCTGATTTCCGAGGCGCTGCACAGTTCGATCGATCTCATCGCCACGATCGTCACCTGGATCGTGGTGCGGATTTCCGACCGTCCCGCCGACAACGAACATCACTACGGTCACGGCAAGATTGAAAGCCTCTCGGCCCTTGGCGTCATCGCGATGCTTTATGTCCTTGCAGGCGGCATCGTGGTGCAGGCCTACGTCCACTTACGCGAAGGCGCGCCGCCCCCGAAGCTCTCAGCCATTCCGTTCATCGTGCTGCTCGTCGACATCGGCGTCAATTTCTGGCGCGCCCGTGCGTTGCATCGGACCGCGCTTGATACCCGCAGTCAGGCGTTGGCGGCCGACGCCCTGCACTTCGCCTCCGACGTCCTCGGATCGATCGCCGTTATCATCGGACTGACGTTGTCGGGACTAGGCTATGCGTGGGGCGATGCTGCCGCGGCAATGGGCGTGGCCGTCCTGATCTCCGTCCTGGGCCTGCGGCTCGGACGCGCCACCGTCGAAACGCTGCTGGATCGCGCACCGGAAGGCGCTGCGGAAGAAGCCAGCGCCGCGATCAGGGCAGTGCCGGGCG
>JBDTCP010000115.1:0-4726 GCA_039923555.1 Nitrobacter sp. | reverse complement strand
ACGGAGACGAGTTCATACGTCAACGGCGCGGAGATCCATATCAACGGCGGCCAGCACGTTTAGCGGTGGCTACTCATGACGCCGTCATTCCGGACGCCGCGAAGCGGCGGTCCGGAATCCAGTAGACACGAAGGTCGTCAGATTTGACGAGATTCCGGGTTCGCGCTTTCAGCGCGCTCCGGAATGACGCAGCGGCTTCACTCCGCACAAAACCGGCGTGGCGGCGCGCGCAACGCGGGCGCCACAACTCCCGCGCTGGAACAATCGTCGTCATTCTCGCCCTCGAGCAACGCCGCGCCGCAATGCCGACAGCGCGCGGCAAACGATGCGCGACGCACGGCCGCGTTGTCCACACCGGATCTCCGCAACTGTTGATAGCTGCGGAAATCGAGGACGTTGCGATCTCCTGTTATGACTCTCTCAACCATTGCGGCCCCCGCGATTTCGTCCACAGGTTATGACAGCAACTATTCTTGGAAACCGTTCAGGCGAACGCTCAAATTTTAAGAGGAAAATTGTGGCGGATTCTGTCGCGCAGCAAAACATCCGCAAACGAGCGCCGCCTAAAGCCACCTCTTCCATTTGAAGAACACGTAGGGTAGCACCGCGGCCATCACCATCAGCGCAAGCGCGAACGGATAGCCGTGCGGCCAGTCCAGTTCCGGCATCATCTTGAAGTTCATGCCGTAGATCGAGGCGATCAGCGTCGGCGGCATCAAGACCACCGCCATCACCGAGAACAGTTTGATGATGTTGTTCTGCTCGAGATTGACGACGCCGAGCATCGCATCCAGCACGAAGGTGATCTTGTTCGACAGATATGACGCGTGGTCGGTCAATGACGCGACGTCGCGTTGCATGGTCTTGAGTTGCGCGCGCATCTCCTTCGACCATTTGACGCTATCGGCCTCGGCGGTGACGAAGGTAACGAGACGGCCGATCGACACCAGACTCTCGCGAACCTTCGAGGTGAGATCGCCCTTGCGGCCGATCGTGATCAGGATTTCGGAATAGCGCTTGGCGTGGCCGGTGCGCGCGGATTCATCCGGCTCGAAGATATCGTGGCTGACCTGATCGACGTCGGCGCCAGCGCGCTCCAGAATGTCCGCGCAGCGGTCGATCACGGCGTCGAGCAGTTCCAGCAGCACGGCCTCGCCCGTGGTGCCGTGAGCGGCGCCGCGCGCGAGCTTGCTTTCCACCAGCGTGAACGGTTTTGGCGCGTCGTAGCGTACGGTGACAAGACGATGATTGGACAGGATGAAGGTGATCGGCGTGATGCGCGGTGTTCCGGTATCGGTGCCGCACATCAGGCTCGCGGTCATGTAGCGCGCGCCGTTCTCGACATAGAGGCGCGAAGAAATCTCGATCTCCTGCATGTCCTCCCGCGTCGGCACCGCAATCCCCGCAAGCCGCTCCACGGCGCGATCCTCCTCCGGGGTGGGCTTGTCGAGATCGATCCACACCGCATTGTCCGGCAGCGCGGTCAGATCGGCGGGACAGGACTTCCGCAGCACTGCATCGGTCGGCGCGAAGATCGAGAGCATGGCACCTCCGGAAATAACGACAGATTCAGCGGGGAAATACGGACAATCTGGAGTGCGTCAGATCGCATCGATTTGGCAAGCGCGGCAAGCCCGTCGCGGCGGTGGTTTTGCCGCGGAGAGATGTCCGCCTGATGTCGCCCTTCGCACGGACGGCAAAAGCTGTTCATTCGACGGCGGAATCGCGCATTTTTGCGGCAAAAATGCCACAGGCGTCGTGCTGCATAGCGACAGAGGTCTCTAAGTACTGGAATTTTTGGGAATTTCGACAATAATGGATCGCAGAGGAATCCCGGCCTTTCGGGCGCAAATTTGCCCTGATTCAGCGGGCACTTGGAAAACAACAATGTCGTCTCTTCGAGTTAAGCTTGGGATCCTGGCCGCGGGCCTGATGCTGTCGGGTTGCATGCAGGCCACGCATTACGAAGCCACCAACCAGAACGAATTCAAGCCGCGCGACAAGGAATACCTGGCCAAGGTCTCTTACGTGAAGACGCCGGTCGCTGAACCTTTCCGCCGCGCCATCGTCGAATACCACCGCAAGGAAGCGCCGGGCTCGATCATGGTCGATTCCGACAACCACTATCTCTATTACGTGCTCGATGGCGGCAAGGCGATCCGTTATGGCATTACCGTCGGCGAAGAAGCGATGGCATGGTCCGGTATCGCCAAGGTCGGCAACATGACCGAGTGGCCAGCGTGGCATCCAACGCCCGGCGAGATCGAGCGCATGGGCGTGCCGAAATTCGTGCCTCCTGGTCCGGACAATCCGATGGGTTCGCGAGCGCTGTACCTCTATGCCAACGGCAAGGACACGCTGTTCCGGATTCACGGCACCAATCAGCCGGAATATATCGGAGCATCGATCTCCTCGGGCTGCATCCGCATGACCAACGAGGACGTGATCGATCTCTACAACCACGTGAAGATGGGCACGGTGGTCGTTGTGCTGGAGCCGCATCACGGCGACTCGCCCTATAGTCCGAAGATGGCTTTGCGGGGCGGCGGCAGTAACACCTACTGACGGCTGGGTGTCGCGATCCGAAAAGCGCCGGTTGTCCGGCGCTTTTTTTGTGCCCGCGCTGAGCGGCGGCCTAGCCTGCGGACGCCACGCAGTTCACGCGTTTTGTTCAGCGAAACAACTGCTGAAGGAATGGCGGCAGATCAGAATGTCTCCGCCTCGGTTTCCGTTTCGCGGGTTTGCTGGCCGCGCCGCTGGATGACGCGACGACACGGTCCTTCGGTCTTGGCCGAGGCAAGGTGACCTTCGCCGGCTGTACGGCCGTCGAAGGCGGCGCAGCGCTACCAGATGCTTGGGACGTGCTCTTGGAACCCGGAAAAGGCGCTGTTTCGGGCTTTGCCGACGTGGCCGGCTTCTCCGGCGGAGCAGCGGCGGGCGGCGGCGCAGGCGGCGTGGTGGCCTCAGGCCGATGATCGGCCACTATCTCGCGCGGCGATGCTTCCGCCGGGCGTTCGGCCGGCAGCAACGGCGCGACCGCGGGCATGGGATCGTAAATTTCCCAATGACAGATCCGGTAGCCGTTGCGGCGCTGGATCAGGTCGAGGTGGATGTGGTTCTCGTGATAGCCATCCGATCCCGGCCCCAGCACGGTGGTGAAGCGCGCACAAACCGAGGCCAGCGCCTTTTCGCGCAGATCACGCTCTACCGCCCGATCCGTCAGATCGATCGTCCGTCCGTTTGCGAGCTTGACTGCACGAACGTCGAGCGCATTGGCGCGCCCGTGTTCGGACAGCTTTGCTCCGGCGACCCGATTGCGCCCCCGGCATTCAAACGAGTCGAAATTATCGAGTTCGCTGACCCGGCTGCCAAGCCCCTCCGCCAGCGGCACCATGTCGGTGCGAATCCAGTCCGCGATCGCAGACGCCATGGTACAGCGCAACGTGGCAGCGGGCTTAACCGAGACCCGCCCGCCGTCAGGCAGCACCACGGCTTCGAGGCGCACCAGATCATCACCGCCGCACACGCCGGGCCCCGTGATTGGAGGGATGCTCGGGGCGATCGCCACCGCATCGGTCAGCGCCAGGCGGCAAGCAGTAGGCGCTGGCGGCACTTCGGTTGGCACAGGCGTACCCTGACCGGCCTGCTTATCATCCGCGCGGTCGAACGCCGGCGCTGCGGCGGGGCGAGGCTGCGGCAACGGTATATTGATCTCAGCAAGCGCCGCCGCCGGAATCAAAAGAACTGCGAGTATAACCACGGCCCATTGGTCGCGGCTCAAACCACTACACGGCCATTTGCGACCTGCGTTCCCCGCGTTAAACTTCATGCAAATTCCCGTGGGAGACGCCGGCAACCACGATCAAAATCCGGAGGAAGGTTCGAATGCACGGTTTGATGCAAGACTGGCCCATGCTGTGTCATCGGATCATTGATCATGCGGCGAAGATTCATGGCAAGCGCGAGGTGGTCACGCGATCGGTCGAGGGATCCATTCATCGGACCAATTACGCCGAGATTCGCGCCCGTGCGCTGAAAGTCGCGCAGCGGCTCGATCGCGAAGGCATCAAAATCGGCAATCGCGTCGCCACCATCGCGTGGAATACCTGGCGTCATCTCGAGTCCTGGTATGGCATCATGGGAATCGGCGCCATCTGTCATACCGTCAACCCCCGCTTGTTCCCAGACCAGATCGCCTGGATCATCAACCATGCAGAAGACCGCATCGTGATGACCGATACCACTTTCATCCCGATTCTGGAAAAGATTGCCGACAGGCTGCCGAGCGTGGAACGCTACATCGTTTTCACCGACAAGGCGCACATGCCGCAAACCACGCTGAACAACGCGGTCGCCTACGAAGACTGGATCGCCGAAGTCGACGGCGACTTTGCATGGAAGACGTTCGACGAAAATACCGCAGCGGCCATGTGCTACACCTCGGGAACCACAGGCGATCCGAAGGGCGTTGTGTATTCGCATCGTTCCAACGTGCTGCATTCGATGATTGCCAATAACGGCGACGCGCTCGGCACGACATCGAAGGATACAATGCTGCCGGTGGTGCCGCTGTTCCACGCCAATAGCTGGGGCATCGCGTTCTCCGCGCCGTCCATGGGCACCAAGCTCGTTATGCCGGGAGCCAAGCTCGACGGCGCATCGGTCTACGATCTGCTGTCGAGCGAGAAGGTCACCCACACCGCAGGCGTGCCCACGGTGTGGCTGA
>JBDTCP010000114.1:0-11609 GCA_039923555.1 Nitrobacter sp. | reverse complement strand
TGCCGCAGAATCCGATGTCGGCCGATCGCGTGCGATGGGAACACATCCAGCGCATCTACGAGATGTGCAGCCGCAATGTGTCGGAAACGGCTCGCCGGCTCAACATGCATCGCCGCACGCTGCAACGTATTCTGGCGAAACGCGCACCGCGATAAGGCGGCGCTCGTCGGGAATGAGTAAGCCCTTCAACGAAGGGGCTTTTTGATTCTCAACTACGCGCATCGAAATCCACTTTGTCATTCCGGGGCGCGATGAAAGCGCGAGCCCGGAATCCAGTATTCACAGATTCGCCTCGTATTACTGGATTCCCGATAGCTGCTGACGCGGCTTCGGGAATGACGGCGATTGACGCCCGGCTAGAATTCACTCTCGGCATGGCCTTGGGGATCGGCGAGGCGATTGAGCCGTTGCGCCGCTGCCATCGCAAAGCGCAGCATCATCACCTTGCGCGTCGGTGCCGGCAAGCGATGTTCCGGTGCCTCGCAATGCAGATGGGCGCCATAGGCGTCCGCGACGATCAGGCCGGTGTCGCTGGGGAAAATCTCACAAGGCAGATCGCGCGTGAACGCGAAGAACAGCCGGTCGCAATGCGTCCGGTAATCCTGCCACTTCTGATCGGCGCGCAAATCCTCGACCGATGACTTGATTTCGATGATCCAGATCTCGCCGCGAGCATTCAGCGCCACGAGATCGGCGCGCCGTCCTGAGGGCAGCGGCAATTCGCTGACGCAGGAAAATCCCATCGACCGCAGCCAGCGCGCGGTACCGCGTGCGACCACCAGCGCCGTCTCCGACTGCCGGCGATCCGGTGGGGGCACGAGGGCGATGTGAGCGGCGTTCGATTCCATGACGACGAACAATAACAAAAACAAGGACACTGGCCATGCCGGTCCGCGCCCGAATCGGCCGCGAATTCGTCCGGGCCCCGTGTTTTTTTGACCTACCGGAGCGACACCGGCCATGCCGCTCAAAATCGCTTGGCGGCGCCACGAAAATCGGCATTGTGCGCGCATGACCCAAGAGACCCAACAAGAGAACCAACCCGACAACCGAGCCAAGGCGAAAGCCGACGCCATCATTATCCCGGTGACGCCGTTCCAGCAGAACTGCATGCTATTGTGGTGCGAGGCTACCAGAGACGCCGTGGTGATCGATCCCGGCGGCGATGTTCCTCTCATCAGGACCGCGATCGAAAAGACTGGGGTGGCCGTACGGCAGATCTGGCTCACCCACGGTCACATCGATCACGTGGGCGGTGCGGCGGAATTGCGGGACGCCCTGAAGGTGCCGATCGAGGGTCCGCATATTGCAGACCAGTTCCTGCTCGACAATGTCGTGGAGAGCGGACGCAAATACGGCATGACCGGCATGCGTAATTTTGCGCCGGATCGCTGGCTCGAGGAGGGCGAGCAGGTGAGGGTCGGCGAACTCGCCTTCGACATCTTCCATTGTCCCGGTCATTCACCGGGCAGTGTCGTTTTTTTCAACAAGGAGATGCGCTTTGCTCACGTCGGCGACGTCCTGTTCAACGGCTCGGTCGGGCGCACCGACCTGCCTGGCGGCAGTCATGCCACGCTGATCAAATCCATCACCGACAAGCTGTTGCCGCTCGGCGACGACGTCGCCTTCATCTGCGGACATGGTCCGGGATCGAGCATCGGCCACGAGCGCACGACCAATCCGTTTTTGACCGGCGAGATGTAACGCCGCGCCAACAGAAAAGAGGCCGCCTGCGCAGGCGGCCTCTTTGTAGTTATGGCTTGGACGTTATAAGACGTCGTTACTCAACGACGTCAACGATCCGATGCGTCCTGGGATCGACCAGGACGGTCCGATCATTCACCACCGTATAGCGATAGTTTGGTGCGCCGTATTCGGCGGGTACCTCATAATAGGTTACACCGGATTCCGGCAGAACTGCGCCGACACGAACGTCCTCACGATAGTGATAGGACGGACGATGCTGCTCTACCACATAGCTGCGGAAGCGCGGGCGCTGGTCGACGCCGAGCACGCCGGCCACGCCGCCGACAACCCCGCCGATCGTGCCGCCAACGACGGCACCGACAGGCCCCGCGGCCCGTTCGCCCTCGCGGGCACCCCGCTCGATGCCACCCGGCACGCCCTGCGCCATGACAGACACTGGAAGCACCAGCGCAACCGCAATTGCGGCAGTTCCGATAACGCGACGGATCATAACATTTCCTCCGATTGATGTGCGGAGGAGAAGTCCCGGCAAGGGCAATCATTCCGCCGGTTCCGGCGGCAAAAAGCGGTTGCTGTATGGAACAAACCGCGCCGGCTCTCAATCGTTCCGAATGCGTGAAGGTGACGACGGGCTGTCTTGAATACGAAATACGGGCAACGCGCTTCGCAGAAGGTATCAGCCAGAAATGATGTCCCGCACCCGCCGCGACAGGTGGCCGAGATCAAACGGCTTGGTGATCATGTCCATGCCGGGCCGAAGAAAACCTTCGGCGTTTGCGGCATTTTCGGCATAGCCGGTCATGAAAAGAATTTTCAAATCCGGTCGCAGTTTCCGGGCCTGATCCGCAAGCTGGCGGCCGTTCATGCCGGCCAGCCCAATGTCGGTCAGCAGGAGATCGACGGGCTTGTCCAGTTGCAGAATCCGCAAGCCTGCCGCTCCGTCTGCGGCTTCGCGCGTCAGATAACCCTGATCGTGCAGCATCTCGATAATGACACCGCGCACGACCGGTTCATCCTCGACGACCAGCACGGTCTCGCCGGTGGCCGCGACCCCGTCCTTGTTGGGGGACAGAGTTTGATCCGTCTGGAGCGCGCCCTGATGGCGCGGCAGACAAAGCCTCGCCGACGTGCCGTGTCCCGGCGCAGTGTCGAGGGCGACGTGGCCGTTCGATTGCCGCGCGAATCCGTAGATCATCGACAGGCCGAGACCGGTTCCCTGGCCGATCGGCTTGGTCGTGAAGAAAGGGTCGAAGGCGCGGGCCGCCACCTCGGCGCTCATGCCTGTCCCGGTGTCGGTGACGGTGACGCAGACATAATCGCCCGGCTGCACGGCGGCGCAGCCGGCATCGGTAGCGTTGGCGGTCGTGTTCGTCGTAGCGATCACGAGCTTGCCGCCATCGGGCATGGCGTCCCGCGCGTTGATGGCGAGATTGAGCAGCGCACTTTCAAGCTGATTTGGGTCGCAAAGCGTCGGCCACAACCGTTCGGACGGCGCGATCTCCAGATCGATGGTTTCGCCGATGGTCCTGCGTAGCAAGTCTTCCAGCGAGAGGATGAGCTGATTGGCGTCGACCGGCTTCGGCACCAGTGGCTGCCTGCGAGCAAACGCCAGCAGCCGGTGCGTCAGCGCCGCGGCCCGGTTGGCCGAGTGCATCGCGGCCTCGATGTAGCGTCCGACGCGATCGGTCCGCCCCTGATTGAGCCGCGTCTGCATCAGATCCAGCGAGCCCACGATGCCGGTGAGCAGGTTGTTGAAGTCGTGGGCAATGCCGCCGGTCAATTGGCCGACCGCTTCCATCTTCTGCGATTGACGCAGCGCGTCCTCGGCGGCCCCCAACCGTTCGGCCGCGGCTTTCTCCGCGGTGACGTCGCGCGCCACGGCGTAGGTCAGGTTCTGGTCCGGCACCGCCGTCCAGGACAGCCACCGATACGAGCCGTCCTTGTGGCGAAAGCGGTTTTCGAACCGAACCGTCGTTTTTCCGAGCGCGAGGCGGCGGACTTCCATTCTGGTCTTGCTGATATCGTCGGGGTGCTCGATCCACTCCGCGGTGCGGTTCAGCAGCTCTGCCTCGCTCCAGCCGAGCGTCCTCGTCCAAGCGGGATTGACCGTCCGCCAGATGCCCTCGTGGTCCGCGACCAGCAGCAGGTCCTGCGACACGTTCCAGATCCGGTCGCGCTCGCGGGTTTTTTCCTCGACGCGCTCGGCGAGCGTCGCGTTCAGTTCGGTGAGCTTGCCCGCGATCAGCTTCTGATCGTCGACGTCGGTGTTGGTACCGATCCAGCGGGTGATGCGGCCGTCTTCGTCGCGCGCCGGCACCGCCCGCGCCAGAAACCAGCGATAGCTGGCGTCGGCGCTGCGCAGCCGGAATTCGATCTCATAGGATTCGCCGCCGGCGACCGCGTGCGCCCATGCCGCTGCGGCGGCAGGCATGTCGTCAGAGTGAACGATCTTGCCCCATTCGCTGCCGTCGAGTTCGCCGGGACCTGCGCCGGTATAGTCGTAGACGCGCGGATTGAACCAGTTGAGCGAGCCGTCGGGTGTCGCGGTCCAGACGTGGTGCGGCAATGCCTCGGCCAGCGTGCGGAATTCATGCTCGCGCTGCCGGATCGCGCGTTCCGCCTCGACCTGATCGGTGATGTCGGTGTGCGCGCCAACCAGCCTGATCGCGTTGCCATCGGGATCGCGCTCGATCACCGATCGCACGGAAATCCAGCGAATCTTGCCATCGCTCGGACGGATGATGCGATAACGCACGGCATAGTCGCTGTCGCCACCCCGTACGGCATCGATGAACTGCCCTTCGGCGATCGCACGATCGTCGGGATGAACGCGGTGGACCCAGTCCTCGTGGCTTTCGTTGACGGCTTCCGGGGGAAGGCCGTGGATCTTCAGATACTCGGGCGATCTGCGATTGCGAAAACCGGTGCGCAGATCGACCTCGAGTCCGCCGATCCGGCCGATCGCCTGCACCCGCGCGAGCTCGGCCTCTCGCTCCTGCAAGGCAACCTTGGCGAGATGTTCACGCGTGACGTCGCGGCATACCACGAGAACCCCGCCGACGCCTTCGCCTTCATCGATCGGGCTGAAGCCGTATGTCCAGTAGACCTGCTCCAGCCTGCCATGGCGCGTGACCGGAATGAGCTGGTCCTCATGCCAGGTCGCACCGTGCCCGGCCGAGACGTGTTCGATCTGGGGCCGATGATGTCCCAGATCTCGGCCCAGCAGTCACGGCCCTTCTGGCCGAGCGCGCCGGGATGCCGCTCCGGTCCCATGGTCTGGCGGTAGGCATCATTGTAGAACTGGATCAGGTCCAGCCCCCACCAGATGAACATCGGGTGGTTGGTATTGAGCATGATGCGAACGGTCGTGCGCAGGCTCTGGGGCCAGCTCTCGGGAACGCCGACCGGTGTAGCGGCCCAGTCGAACCGGCGCGTCAAATCGCCCATTTCCCCGCCGCCGGCGAGGAAAGTTCTGGAACTCACACTTGTCTTCTCCAGCATCGAACGGACAGGTCGTTGGGTAGGACGGTCACGCAGGGGTGCGTGTTCCCGGACACCGAGTCATCTGGGAGAAACGCCGGGCCTAGATGTTTGGTTCCATTTATTTTCGCGAGTTTTCGCTTTCCTCAGTCCGATCCGGGCGTGCACGACGGCGGCTCACCGGCCTTCGCGCGGCCCTACTGTTGCCGTGGGTGTCACCGTCAGGGCTGGGAAATGCGAGCGTTTCCCGGTGGTTTTCGTGACGAGACCTATATCGACCGGGAGCGGGGCTATAAGATGCTCACACCAAGTGGCAAGCGGCGCTCAGTCCACCGGTTCTGGAACGCCTCGTCTAGGAAGTTCAGGGAGATCGCGGCGATCGCGATCCGGATCGAAGACCGCACCAACCTGCTTTTTTCGTTCGAGAAGATGGCGCTGCGCGACGCGGTTCGCTCGCCCGCAGGCGCCAAGGTTTCCGCACTGGCACTGTTCGACTTGCTGCACGGTCGCGATCAGATGGAAACCCGGTTTTTTTCCAACTGCCAGATTAGCCAGCGTAGTGTTTATTTCATAAGCCCCGCGGCGGTCAGCGCCCGGGTGATGACGGCATTGACATCGATCATCGGCCTCTTCGAGACAGGCGATGCAGGCTCACTAGGACGTCTTCCCGCCGTACGCGGCCACAGCATAGTAACCAACTCCGGGGCCGGCTGCACCGCGGCCGTAGCGGGTACTCCTCTGTCGGCTGGCTCGGTCGTCGCAAGCTTTAGTGCTTTTTTCGAAACTTCGCCGGACGTATGGACGCCTTCAGTGAGGCCGAAGAATCGTGCAATATGATACGATGAAGATATTCCGGCTTCGATCAGGAACGCGCCCGCGGCGCCGTAATGCTCGTCGTTCTCAGTCAGCCCGAGCGGCGTACCATGCGCCATGCCGGTGATGGTGTAGGATTCGATAACGGTTTCGCCGTCCGCATTCCACCACGCCTGATGCGGATAGCCATCGACCGTCGATTGCAACGTCGATGTGGTCGGCAGATCATGCAGGGCGACCCACTGCTTGATGATTTCGCGTGCATTCGTCGGGTTGACGGTCTTGTCGGCGCTGCCATGCCAGATGGACAATTTTGGCCACGGGCCCTTATGCCCCGAGGCACTTCGCACCAGATCGCCTAATTGCCTCGCGGAGTGCTCGGGGGCTTGAAACATGCCGTTCAAAGCCTGCGACACATTAGTCGCGACGCCGTAGGGCAGGCCCGCGATAATTGCGCCGCCGGCGAACACCTCCGGATAGGTTGCGAGCATCACCGAGGTCATAGCGCCCCCTGCCGAGAGGCCGGTAACGAAGATGCTGCTGCGATCGATGTTATGGTCGCGCGCCATCTTCTCGATCATCTGCCGGATCGAACAAGCCTCGCCGCTGTCGCGCGTGGTGTCTTCAGGATTAAACCAGTTGAAACAGCCATTGGCATTGTTCGAGGACTTCTGCTGCGGCATCAGCAATGCAAAACCATAGCGCTTCGCCAACATCGACCAGCCTGCGCCGACGTCATAGCCGGCGGCAGTCTGGCCGCAGCCGTGCAGCACCAGGACAAGGGCGAATTTTCGCCGCGAGCGATGATCGCCAGGCGCGAATGAAAACATCCGGAGATCGCCGGGGTTAGTACCGAAGCCGGTGACTTCGGTCAGCGAGCTGCCGCCGCCGCCCGGTTCTGACTTACCCGCTAAGGTTCCAAACCCGTTAAGGGCGTTTATTTTTGGCAAACGACGAAGGAATTCCATGTTTTTACGGAGGGACACGGCGGCTCCTTGATGAGAGACTTCTTGTTGGATTAGGTGAGATAATTGTTGCACTGCAAAATAAAAGGCCGGGCGAGGTAATCCCTGGATTTGTCGCGGTGGTATGGACCGGAACCTCACAAACGAAAGCGGCTGGTCCTGACGACCAGCCGCTTCACCACTTTGGAAGTTACTAAAGGGGTTTGGCCGTCCCGACACCGACCGTGCCGGGCGAAGATCCGAAGCCTTTTTGAAGCTGCGTGACCGCGAAGTCCTGAGCCTCCCTTGCCTTGGCAACGACGGCATCCATGCCGAAGAACTCGTGCGTCACGCCGGTATAGACCTTGTGGGTGACATCATTGCCAGCAGCCGTCATTTTATCGGCGAGCATATCGCCGTCGGAGCGCAACGGATCGAGTTCAGCATTGATGATGGTGGTCGGAGGCAGGCCCTTGAGATCGGCCGCCACAAGATTCAGGCGAGAATCCTGCTTGTCATTCTCGTTGTTCAAAACCTTGTCAAAGAACCACGTCAGCATCGCCGTATTGAGCGGTTTGGCTGTTGCTCATCCTTCTTCGAAGGCGTGTCCATCGTCGTCGTCGCGACCGGATAGACCGAAACGACGGCTACCGGTGCGGTCAGTTTCTGGTCGCGCGCTGCAATGGCGGTCGCGACGGCAAGATTGCCGCCGGCACTTTCGCCGACGATGGCGACCTTGGCGGGATCGCCGCCCCAGCCCTTGGCATTTTTCAGGATGTATTTGTAGGCTTCAATCGCCTCATCATGTGCCGCCGGAAACTTGTGCTCGGGCGCCAGGGGATAATCGACCGATACAACGATAGCATGGGCTTTTCGCGCGAGCGCAGAAGCGGATGCGTCATAGGTATCGAGATCGGCGATCACCCAGCCGCCGCCGCGATAATAAGCGATGACGGGCAGGTTGGAATCCTTGTCGGCATTCTCAGGCGTATAATAGCGCAAACGCAGATTTCCCATGTCGGCAAAATGACTGTTGGAAATCGACAGACCCTTGTGCGGATCGACGTCGAGGTTCTCGTCCTTGATGACTTTCTTCACCGCGTCGGTGGCCGAATACTGTTTGCGCGCCTCTGATGGCGATAGCGTTTCGATCGGCTTCGGTCCCAATGCGTTCAGCGCTGCCAGGACTTTCGCCATGTCAGGATCAGCCTTGGCCGCTGGGTCTGCGACGGGCGCAGTGACGGTGGACTTTTCGGTCGTGCTTTGCGCGTTAACGGCGCCGCTAAATGCGATGGCGGCCGTCGTTGCGAGAAGTACGATTTTGCATGTCGATATGGTCCGCATGTTTAAAAAATCTCCCTTTTCGGGAGGTCAATCCAACGTCCACCAGATCGTTCCAAGCGCGGGGCGGCAATATCTCACACAGACGCTTCGCTGCGGCTATGGAGTCGTACCCCTCAGCCCCACGGACCGCGGCGGGACGCCTGACCGTTCGACGGGCCGCGCGGCGCTGACGCGGGCGCCGGAGCAGAACTGCCGGATTGTCCGGCGATCCTCTGCAACGCCGCGATACGGTTTTCAGTCGAAGGATGGGTAGCGAACAGATTGTCCATGCCCTGACCCGACAGCGGATTGATGATGAACATGTGCGCGGTGGCGGGCGCGCGTTCCGCCTCCATGTTCGGAATCTGGTGCGCGGCGTTGTCAATCTTCGCCAGCGCCGAGGCGAGCCACATCGGTTGGCCGCAAATGCGCGCGCCCATCTCGTCGGCGGCGTATTCGCGGGTGCGGCTGATCGCCATTTGCACCAGCATGGCGCCGAGCGGCGCGAGAATCATCATCGCCAGCGAACCGATGATGCCCGGTCCTGCGTTGTTGTCGCGGTTGCCGCCGAAGAACATGCCGAACTGCGCCAGCATCGAGACCGCGCCGGCAAACGTCGCGGTGATGGTCATCAGCAACGTATCGTGATGTTTGATGTGCGCGAGTTCGTGCGCGATTACGCCCGCCAGTTCCTCGCGGCGCAAGGACTGCACGAGTCCGGTTGTCACCGCGACGGCGGCGTTCTCCGGATTGCGCCCGGTGGCGAAGGCGTTGGGCTGCGGATTGTCCATCAGGAACACCCGCGGCATCGGCAGGCCCGCGCGACCCGCCAGCTCCGCGACCAGCCGGTGCAGATCGGGCGCGGTGCCGGCATCGACCTCATGGGCGCCATACATCGACAGCACCATGCGGTCAGAGTTCCAGTAGGCGAAAACATTGGTCGCGGCCGCGACAACGAGCGCGATCATCGCGCCACCGGCGCCGCCGATCAGATAGCCCACGCCCATGAACAGGCCGGTAAGGCCAGCCAGCAGGAGCGCGGTACGAAAATAGCTCATCGAGGTCCCTCAAACCGCCGCCGGTATATCGGGTCGGCACCAGGGAACATGGGAATTGCAGATCGGGGCGCGCAAGTGCGGCGGCGCGTCGCGGCGGATCCAAACTGAGACCCGCCGAAGCCGGGTGATGGCGGCGTGCTAGGTCTCGCCGGCGGGGATCGTCGCGCTGCCGTCGCCGAGCGCGAGCTGCATCATCACGGTATCGAGCCAGCGGCCGAACTTGAGGCCGACCGTCGGATGGGTGCCGATCATCTGGAAGCCGGCATGCGCATGCACGCCGATCGATCCCGCGTTGGCGGAATCGCCGATGACGGCGATCATCTGGCGATAGCCCCGCGCCTCGCATTCGGCGATCAGGCGGCGCAGCAACTGTATCCCGACGCCGCGGCGATGGATGGCGGGCGCCAGATAGATCGAGTTTTCTACGGTGAAGCGGTAGGCAGGCCGCGGCCGGTAGGGAGCGGCATACGCATAGCCGACCACGGCTCCCGTCAGCTCCGCGACCAGATAAGGAAAGACGCGGTCCTGGAGCGCGCCGAAGCGCCGACTCATCTCGGCGAGGTCGGGCGGGACAAGCTCGAAGGTCGCGGTCCCGAAGCGGACGGCATGATCGTAGATTGCCGTAACCGCGGGAAGGTCGGCCTGAACGGCGGCTCGGATCACGAGATCGGACATGGCGAAGACTGTTTTGGGTATCCACAAAAAGAAAAGCCCCGGCGAAAGGCCGGGGCTTTGAAGTCCGAAACCGTTGCGATCAGTATCTCGCGACCACCGGCGTGTTGAAGTGATAATTCAGGCCAGTGCGGAAGATGTGCGCCTGCGTGCCAGTCGTCAGCACGCCTGGTACACCAAAGTCGTGGCTCGAGCGGCCGAGGTCGACGTAGAGATATTCCGTCGTCGAGGTCCAGTTCGGGCCGAACAGGCCGAGCAGGGTGAACGGCGTCTCGATGCCGCCGCCGACGGTCCAGCCGGTGCGGGTCTCCGAGAAGCTCACATTGTTGATCGCGGTCTTGACGTCGCCGTAGGCGAAACCGCCGGTGGCGTAGAACAGCGACGGACCGGCTGAGTAGCCGAGGCGGCCACGCACGGTGCCCAGCCACTGCAGCTTGGAATTGAAATCAAGCGAGCCGCCCGGCACGCAGCCGAGGCAGGTCTTGTTGTCCTCCATCGTCGAGCCCTGGAAATCGGTCTCGAGACCATAAACGATGTTGCCGGCCTGCCAGTTGTAGCCGATCTGGCCGCCGCCGATGAGGCCGTCAGGGGCGAGATTGAACCGCGCAGTGTCGACGCCGTCCGTCAGCGTGGAACGATCGCGGCCGGTGCCGGTGCCGATGTTGCCGCCGAGGTAGAGGCCGGTCCAGTTGGCAGTCGCAACCGGAGCATAGGTGCTGTTGCCGCCGATGCGATAGTTCAGACCGACGCGGAAGATATTCTCGCGCAGTTCGGAGTGCAGCGCCTGGGTGCCGCCGTCGAACACGTCAGTGCGGTTGCCGAGATCGACATAGAGGTACTCGATCTTGCCGGTCCAGTTGCCGCCGAGCGCGGCTTCCACGCCGCTGCCCCAGGTCCAGCCGCTGCGGTTGCCGCTGAACGCGAACGGCACGCCGGCCGCGATGCCCGTGGTGTTGACGTTGCCGTAGGCGTAGCCGCCGGTCAGGTAGGTCAGGGTCGGGCCGTTGACCAGACCAATGCGGCCACGCGCCGTGCCGAACCAGTCGAGTTTCTGGTTGTACTGGAGCACGCCGTTCACGTTGGTCCGGTTGTCGGTCATGTCCGCGCCCTGGATGTCGGCTTCGACGCCGAACACGATCGGGCCCAGGAACGAATTGGTCTGCCAGTTGTAGCCGATCTGGCCGCCGCCGACCGCGCCGAGCGGCTGTAGATACGTTGAGTTTCCCGTGCCGTCGCCGAAATCATGCACGGACCGGTCGCGGCCGAGCCCGACGCCGGCGTTCACGCCGAGATAAAATCCGGTCCAGTCATAGACCGGGGCCATCACCGGAGCCTTGGTGTAGGGCCGCGGTGCGAGATCGGCTGCTTGGGCGCTCATCGCGGTGCTGGCAAGCAGAACACCGAGCAAGATCTTTTTCATTATTGACCCCATAGGAAAATGACCCTTGGAATGTACGCGCAAGGTCGCGATTTGTCTGTTGTGCGGCAGCCACACTGGCTTGGAAAGCGCGTCGCGCATTCAGAAAAATACCAGTCGTTTCAATAGGCTCGAAACCGCGCGGCGATTTCGTCGCATTGTCGCTCCGCCTGATCCGCGGCCGAACAGGATGCG
>JBDTCP010000113.1:0-24410 GCA_039923555.1 Nitrobacter sp. | reverse complement strand
CGGCTCCGCAATCGGGACAGGTATATTCACCTGCATCGCGGCTTCGCACACCAGGCGGTGGGGACTTCGGGGCCATAACGGGCGAATAGCGCCCTTTGGTCCATCCTGCAAGTCGTTTCGTTCGCTGTTTTAATCAAGAGACCCACTACGGCCAAGGGGCCGGCAGTGGGCAGTTTGAGAAGCGATCCTGAAATATTTCGCGCGGTTAATGTCGAACAGGAAAAGGCCCCGTCGAAATTCGCCGAGCCTTCGTGAAACAACTTCCTCGACTCAATCCAGGCGCAGCGCGTCCGCCATCTCCTGGATGATCGCCTGAGCGGCGGCTTTCGGATCGTCCGCCCCGTAGACGGGTCTGCCCAAAACCAGATAATCGGCTCCGGCGCGCATGGCTTCAAACGGTGTGGCCACGCGCTTCTGATCATCCTTGGCGCTGCCGCTAGGGCGAATACCGGGCGAAACGATCATCAGCTTATTGCTCGTCTGCTTGCGAAGCTCGGCGGCTTCCCGGGCCGAGGCGACGACGCCATCAACCCCGACTTCAAGTGCTTTCTTCGCGCGAGCAATGACAAGCTCTTCAACGTTGCATTCGAAGCCCATCTCCTTGATGTCTCCGGCATCCATGCTTGTCAGCACGGTGACGCCGAGAATCTTCATGTCGGAGTTACCACGGCCAGCGACGGCGGCTTTCATGATGCTCGCAACGCCGTGCACGGTCAGGAAGGTAATTTTCAACTCGGCTGCCTGCGCGACCGCGCGACTAACGGTCTCTTCAATGTCGTAATATTTGTAATCCAGGAAAACGCGCTTGCCCTGCGCGATCAGTTCCTTGGCAAATTCGTTTCCGCCAACAAGCTGCAGACCTAAACCGACCTTGTAAAAAGAAACGTCATCGCCCAGTTCCCGAACAAGATTTCTGGCGTCCTCTATCTTCCAAAAATCGAGAGCTACAATCAGCTTTTCGCGGGCGAGATCGAGGTAGTGCGAATCGGTCATGCTTCGTGCTGCCGCGGCGCTTGCCATGGGAATGTCATCCGGGAGATCATGAGGATCGACACAACTGGCACCGAGTCTTCCAGATACCGGATTCGAGAGCTGGAATCGTGTTTTGCTACACGACGCTGCTTCAAGCAAGGATATATTGCCGCAAACGCGGCGTCGCGACCGCCCGCCCGGTAGTGGAATGGATTTGAGTTGATGCGTGCAGCAATCTTGATCGCTTCGACCCTAATTTGCTCGTGTGCGACGGCACATGCACAAGCCTGGGACAGCCGCTATCCGGTCTGCATGGTGATCTACGGGCCGTTCGCGTACAACGACTGCCGGTATATGACCCTCCAGCAATGCAGACCGCTCGCGTCAGGACGTGCCGCCCAATGCGTGGAGAATCCGTATTTCGCCAAGGGCGAGCCAGACCGGCGTCGGCGTCGGCACGGTCATTGATTGAAACCGCCGGTTACCGGCTTCGCGAATTGCGCAGCCGGCTCAGTCCAGTTCGACGACGTGACCGTTCTCGAGCGACACTCGCCGGTCCATCCGATTCGCGAGCGTCATGTTGTGAGTCGCGATCAGCATCGCCACCCGCGTCGCTTTCACAAGCTGCATCAGCGCATTGAAGACGTGATCGGCGGTGTGGGGATCCAGGTTGCCGGTCGGTTCATCGGCAAACAGCACACGCGGCGCGTTGGCAACGGCCCGCGCAATCGCAACCCGCTGCTGCTCGCCGCCGGACAGCTCCGCCGGACGATGGGTGACGCGGTCGCCGAGGCCAAGATAGGCGAGAATTTCGCTCGCGCGTGAGACAGTCTCCGAGCGTTTCAGACCGCGGATCATCTGCGGCAGCATGACGTTTTCGAGCGCCGTGAATTCCGGCAGGAGACGGTGGGACTGATAGACGAACCCGATATCGGTGCGCCGGATTTGCGTCCGCTCTACATCCGAGAGCCCTGACGTCGCGGCTCCGCCGACATACACCTCGCCGTCATCCGGACTCTCGAGCAGTCCGGCGATATGCAGCAAAGTCGACTTGCCCGATCCAGACGGCGCCACCAGGGCGACCGACTGGCCCGCCCACAGGGCCAGCTTCGCGCCATCCAGAATGGTCAGCTTGGTTTCGCCCTGCGTGTACTGACGTTTGATGTCGTGAAGATAAACGACCGGTACTTCCTCTGTCCCCTGCCCCATGTCCGTCGCTCACTCGTACCGTAGCGCGTCGACGGGATCTAGGCGCGCGGCACGCCACGACGGATAAAGCGTGGCCAGAAATGACAGTGTCAGCGCCATAATCACAACGGCGCTGGTCTCTCGAACGTCGATTTCAGCCGGCAGCTTGGACAGGAAGTAAAGCTCCGGCGAGAACAGCTCGGTGCTGGTGAGCCAGGACAGAAATTCACGGATCGACTCGATGTTGAGACAGATCACCAGCCCCACGATAAAACCGGTCAGCGTACCGACGACACCGATCGCAGCACCAGTGATCAGGAAGATACGCATGATCGATCCCTGCGACGCTCCCATGGTGCGCAGAATCGCGATATCGCTGCCCTTGTCCTTGACCAGCATGATCAGTCCCGAAACGATATTCAACGCCGCGACGAGCACGATCAGCGTCAGGATCAGAAACATCACATTGCGTTCGACCTGCAGCGCATTGAAGAATGTTGAATTCCGCTGCCGCCAGTCAACCAGAAACACCGGCCGCCCCGCGGCTTCCGTCACCGACTTGCGGAATCCGTCGATCTTGTCCGGATTGTCCGTATAGACCTCGATCGCGGTGACATCATTGGCGCGATTGAAATAAGCCTGCGCTTCAGCCAGCGGCATGAACACGAAGGTGGAGTCGTATTCGGACATCCCGATCTCGAACACCGCCACGACCTTGTAGGGCTTGATGCGCGGGGTCGTACCCATCGGGGTTACGGCTCCGCGCGGCGCGACCAGCGTGATGCTGTCGCCTGCGTGCAACGACAACTGATCGGCAAGACGCCGGCCGATCGCCACGCCCTGCCCTTCGTCAAAACCCTCGAGCGTGCCCTGTTTGATGTTCTTGGCGATGGAGGTGAGATTGTTGAGGTCATTGGCCCTGATGCCCCGGACAAAAACGCCGGCAGCATTAAATGGCGAGGACGCGAGCGCCTGACCGTCGACGACAGGTGCGGCAAGGCGTATCCCCGACACTTGGCTGATGCGGTCGGCCACGTCCTTCCAGTCGGTCAGAGGCGACTCCAGCGGCTGAACCAGCAAATGCCCGTTGAGGCCGAGGATCTTGCTGAGCAATTCCGTCCGAAAACCGTTCATGACGGCCATCACGATGATCAGCGTGGCGACGCCGAGCATGATGCCCAAGAAGGAAAAGCCGGCGATGACGGAAATGAAACCTTCCTTCCGCCGTGCGCGCAGATAGCGCCCCGAGAGCATCCACTCGAAGGCCGCAAACGGCTTGGTCCGGAGTGGCTCGTTCATGGTCTCATCCATACTTCGATAATCCCATGATTCGCGGCCAATTGTGGCCGGAATGGCATTGAATGCCGCACGCGGTGGATAATCGTTACGCCGTCAGTCGCGCAACGGCTTCTTCCAACGCCACGTTCTCACGCGTCCCGTCGCTCCGCCGCTTGATCTCGACCTTGCCCTCGGCGAGCCCCTTGGGTCCCACCATGACCTGCCAGGGAATGCCGATCAGATCGGCGGTTGCGAACTTCGCACCGGCCCGCTGGTCTGTATCGTCGTAAAGCACATCGACTCCCTTGGCGGAGAGTTCGTTATAGAGCCGTTCACATGCAGCATCGGTGTCGCTAGCGCCCTGTTTCAGGTTCAGGATCGTTATCGTAAATGGGGCAACGGCTTCCGGCCACTTGATGCCCGCCTCATCATGACAGGCCTCGATAATCGCCCCGACGAGGCGCGAGACCCCTACTCCATAGGAGCCGCCGTGGATCGGCTGCTCGACCCCATCAGGACCAGTCACCAATGCCTTCATCGATTCGGAATACTTGGTGCCGAAATAGAAGATCTGGCCGACTTCGATGCCGCGCGTGTGAACGCGCTTGTCCTCCGACACCTCGCGCTCGTAGCGCGCGCCGTCGTGAACGTCCTCGGTCGCAGCGTAGGCCGTGGTCCACTGTTTGACGACAGGCGTCAGATCGTCGTCGTAATCCACGTCCGTGCCCGGCACCGGAAGATCAAGAACATCCTTGTCGATATAAACGCCGGACTCTCCCGTCTCGGCGAGAACGATGAATTCATGGCTGAGATCGCCACCGATCGGGCCGGTTTCAGCGCGCATTGGGATCGCCTTCAATCCCATTCGCGCGAACGTGCGCAGATAGGCGACGAACATCTTGTTGTAGGAACGCCGCGCGCCGGCTTCGTCGACGTCGAACGAATAGGCATCCTTCATGAGGAATTCGCGGCCACGCATGACGCCGAAACGGGGACGCTGCTCATCGCGGAACTTCCACTGGATATGATAGAGGTTCAGCGGCAGGCTCTTGTAGGAGCGCACGTAACCGCGAAAAATCTCGGTGATCATCTCCTCGTTGGTCGGCCCATATAGCAACTCGCGTTTATGGCGGTCCTGTATCCGCAGCATCTCCGGTCCATAGGCGTCGTAGCGCCCGCTCTCGCGCCACAGATCAGCGAGTTGCAACGTCGGCATCAGCAATTCGATGGCACCTGCGCGGTTCTGTTCCTCGCGCACAATCTGCTCGATTTTCTTGAGCACGCGAAGGCCCAGCGGCAGCCAGGCATAGATGCCGGCGGCCTCCTGGCGTATCATGCCGGCACGCAGCATCAACCGGTGCGAGACGATCTCGGCTTCCTTCGGGGTCTCCTTCAGAATAGGCAAAAAGAACCGCGACAATCGCATGAGCAGGCCTGGGAATCGTTTCGGGACACGGGACGTTTGAGTGAAACCGGATCGGCTGGCAAAACACAAGGGTTTGTAAGATGACAAGCCGCGCGAAAGCGGCGGAATTCAGCTCACTTACGGCATTTTGCGCGCTTGGATCGCGACCGTTCATGGGGACGCCGGAGACGCTGTCTTAATTGATCAGAATCGGCGCTTCGGCATGGAGCTGATCGAAATCCGAGATCAGGATATCGAGCCTAAGGGTCCATCGCCCGGCGACCGGCGCGACCGTCGCGACCCGCCACTGGCCCTCGCCGAGAGATTGCGCTTCGGCGGTCGAAGGCTCGATGCCGATATCGGGGTTGGACAGCGTGACGGAAACGCCCTTGGCGGTCAGCACCTGCTCGTCCGGCGTCCGCAACTGGATTTCAATACTGATCGGCCCCGCTTGGCCCGGCAATACCGTAATGTCCGCCATCATCTGTCCGGTATGAAGGTGCGTGAAGAACGATGTAGTGGCGACCGTCAGCGCGCGGGGCGGCGGGGTGAAGCGCCAAAGTCCGACGATGCCGAGGATACCAGCCACCAGGACCAATTCAGCGATGATCGTTCGTCGCATGTGACGGCGAAAGGTTATGCCGCCCTGCTCGATCCGCGGAGTAAGATACAGGCGATTCCAGAGCGCGATCACCAGCAGCAGTAACACCAGCAGCAATTTGAATGCGAGGACGCGACCATAGCTTGTCGTCCACAGCGCATCCAGACGCTCGAGTTGCACGATAGCGAGCAACAATCCGCTCGCCAGCAGCATGGCGACGGCGAATGGGATGACGCGCGAAAACCGTGTCAGAACATCGATGACAGTCTGGCGAGGCTCGCGCATCGCCAGCGCAAGCGGAACCAGCGACCCGATCCAGAACGCCAAAGCAACGCCATGCACGAATACCGCCGGCGCGGTAAGCCAGCGCGGTGAGGCGGTGGCGGCGTGACCGGTTGCCGCCAGCGCCAGCCCGACGCCAACCAAGGCGCCAAACGACATCACCCTGGCGCGAGTCTCGCAGGCCCGCTGCGACAACAAAGCGAGCAGCAAGGCTGCGGCCGCGATCACAACCGACAAACCAAACGAGCCGTGAGCACCCACGGTCCACACGTCCACGTCCGACAACGACGACGGTGATAACGCCAGAGCATCGAGCCCTTGCAGTCCGACCGAGAGCGCCAGTGCGGCCAGCGCGACCAGATCGACGACGTTGCCAATGACACGCGTTGCCGGTGCGGACGGCGTCCGCATCCAGGCGACGAAGAACGCGCCACCGACACCGACAAACAAACCGAGATAGATGGCCAGCCGTGTCAGCCAGATCGCGCCGCGAAGCAGTGTGTCGTCCGAGCGAACCGCTTGCGCCGTATCGGCGCCGCGCCGCCCAACCCAGAACATGGTCGAGCCGCCCACCGGATGACCATCCGCCGAAACCACCCGCCAGCTAATGACGTGCGCACCATCACCCAGTATCGTCGGCGGTGTAAGGACGAGTTGCGTGCCGTCGCGACGAATCTGCGTGACGCTCGCACCCACGCCGCTCTGATCGACGATCCGGATCGTCAGCGGATCGACCGGCTCGTTGAAGGTCAGCGTCAACGTCGCAGGCGCGCGTGCCAATAGGACGCCATCCGCGGGATTGCTGGCGATCAGACTGGCGTGGGCCAAGGCCGCCGAAGGCAGCAGCACCGCCGCCAGCAACAACAACCACACCGCCTGCGCCAGACGTCTCACGGACAAGGATTCAAGGGGTTTTAGTTTTCAGGCGAACCAACGGTGCCGGCGCGCGCAGCTTGTCCGAGCCTTGCCCTGCGGACGGGATTTCGATCCAGCGCTCGACACCCAGATCGCACTCCTGCACCACGGGGAAATAGAGGCTCTCTCCCGCCTTGTCCGGCAGCCGCACGATCAGACCGAATGTGTCATAGAGGTTGTCCGGCAACGTGCCGCCGCGCCAGACCACCTCATCGACGACATCAGTGACAGATTTGCCGTGCGGTCCTTGCGCCGGTGCATCGAGCTTTCTGGTTTTGATTTCGACGTTCCAGCCCGGCTTCATCTGCGGCTTCGCCGACAGAATACCTTCCGGCAACTTGATACGCAGCGCCGTCGTTGCACTGCCGTTGCAGCCGTGCGGCACGGTGAATGCAAGATGCGCATAGCTGTCTGCGGGTGCATCCGCCGGCTGGACCGTGACATGCGCCAGCGCCGCGCTGCACGAAACCACTGCGGCCGCCGCCGCAGTGGCCGAGCCGATCCACAGTCGCGACCCGTACGTCACTTCGCGTGTCCGTCATGCTGATGATCCGTCATCGCTCCACCAGCGGGTTCTCGCGCGCCGATGCCTTGCACATCAAGCGAAACCTCGACCTTGCCCGCCTTTTCGAATTCGAGCGTCACCGGTACCTTTTCGCCCTGTTTGAACGGATGTTTGAGATCAACGATCATCAGGTGATAGCCACCCGGCGCCAGCTTGACGGTTTTGCCCGGTTCGATCGTGAGGCCACCCTCGACCGGGTGCATTTTCATCACGCCGTTGTTCGTGGTCATCTGATGAACTTCGAGCTTGCCGGCCGCATCAGTCGAACCCCCGACAAGCTTATCGGCAACTGTGCCCTTGTTCTCGATGGTGAGATACCCGCCGCCGACCTTGGCGCCGCCGGCCGTGGCCCGGGTCCATGGCTGCGAGATGACCAGATCACCGGCCTTGACAGTTTGCCCCATGTCCTGCGCCTGCGCGAGCGTCGTCGTTGCAGCGGCCATCGCCAGCACCAAGGCACCACGCAGCATGGCGCGCTTATTTAGAATGTGATGCATTCCCGTTCTCCTTTGAAAATTCATTCGTTGGCGTTTTCCTCGCCCGCTCTGCCGGAGCGTCGCGTGAAATCACCATCGCACCTTGAACCCAGCATAGACTGCCCGTCCGGTGCCGGGTTCAAACAATGGTGATGTGGCATTGGCGCGATCGATGATCGAGCTGGAGGCGATATAGGCCTTGTTCGCGATGTTGCGGGCTTCGATATAACCGGAATATCTGCCGCCATCGTCGAAGCCAGCTTTCAGTCCATAAATCGCGTAAGCATCGGTGCTCAGCGTGTTGGCGCTGTCGACATAGTAGCCCTGCGGCACCCATTCGAGGTTCGGGCCGATGTAGAACCCGTTCGGATGCTTGTAGAGCAGTTCGGCGCGAACGAAGTGCCGTGGCGCGCCGGGCAGCAGATTGTTGCCGAACACGGCATCGTCGTCGAAGCGAAAATCGTTGAAGGTGTAGGCGACGTTCAGCCAAAGCTTGTCGGGCCTGTCACCGCGCACGAACAGGTCACGGAAGATCGCTACGCCAGCGCCCGCCTCGATGCCTTGATGCACCGTGCGATCGGCATTGGTGACGTTGCAGTTGCCGAACGCGCTGTAGAGACACAGCAGTTCATCCTTGATCTGCGCGCGATACCCCGTCAGTTCCCAGGTGAAATCCGGACGCTTGCCGCGCGTGCCGATCTCGTAGGTCGTCGCGCGCTGCGGCAGGATGCTGGTGAACGGAATCGTGGGAATGCCAGGGCCTATCGCACTCTCGCCGAAGCTCGGTACCTCGGCGCTACGCGAAACGTTTGCATAGGCCTGCCAGGTCGGATCAATCTGCCACAACAGTCCGGCCTTCGGACTCCACAAATTGAATTCAGTCGACCCCGATTGATCGCCGTCGCTTAGAAAGCGGTCCTGCCTGTCGCGCGTCGCGTAGAGAAACTGCGTGCCCGCGACTGCCGCCACATTCGGCAGGAAATAGAAAGAATCCTCGACATAGACCGAGGTGTTCTTCGAACGATCGATCGACGACGACAGCAGCGCGCCCTTTTGGCCGGCGAGATTGGCGAACTGCTGATTATCGATGCGACCATCGAGTACGTTGACGCCGGCAATGAGCCGGTTGCGGAAACCACCGATGTTACGGTCGTCGGTCACGCGCGCAAACCCACCATAGTCCTGATAGTGATAATCCAGCCATTGGAAGATCGGGTGCATCAGATGCCGATCGACCCCGAACGCACCGAACTCCACCGTCGTATCGTCGAACCGCATCGTGGTCTTGTTGCCTATCCGCACGGTGTCGATATTGCGCTGCTGGTCGAGTGCAATATTGCCTGCGGCGGCGGTCTGGGGCGATGTCAGAGCTGAATACTTGCTGACGGTGCCGGGAATGCGTTGCCGCACATCATTGGCGTTGAGATAAAACCGCGTCTCGAAATCTGGCGATAACTGATAGCCGACATTGCCGCTCACGCGCGTCGAATGGCCGTTACTGTGGTCGCGGAAACCATCGCTCGCCTGCGTTGACGCCGTGATGAAGCCGTCCCAAGGACCGTTGCTGCCGCCGGTATTGGCTTGCAACCGCCGAAAGCCGAATGCACCGGCATCGACGCTGACGCCATTGACGAATGGATCGCGGCCGGATGGCGTCACGAAATTGATGGCGCCGCCCAACGAATTGGCGCCGAACCGCAATGCATTACCGCCCTTGAAGACCTCAACGTACTTGTAGGCGGTCGGATCGATCTCCTGAAAATCGCCATAGCCGTCGGCGGTATTGATCGGAATGCCGTCCATATAGAGCTGCACGCCGCGCAGATGGAAATTGCGCGACAGGCTCGAACCACGAATCGACAGCCGGGTGTCGTCCCCCCATTTCGGCTGGGCGAATACGCCCGGCACATAATCCAATATATCCTTGATGGTGTTGGCGACCGTCGAGTTCTTGTAGGCGTCGGCTGTAACCAGCGCGACGCCGCCGGGCGTCTGCTGGATTTCCCGCAGCGCCTGCTGTGCGGTGGCGACCGTCAACGATGTGGGGACGGTTGCCGGAACAGCGACCTGCGACGGCACCCGAGCATGACGGGCAACCTGATTTGACCGGGCGGCGCTGCGCGTCGCACGTTTTGGCTGGTGTCGGCTGGAATGCGGGGCCGTGACCGTCACCGGCGGCAGCGTGACTCCGGAATCCGACTGCGCCGAAGCCGCGGAAGGCGATACGATCGCAACGATAGTTGCAAGCGCGCCACACAGCGCACTGCCTCGGCCGAGGGCGAGGTGATTGAACATGACACTTCCTGAGTACCGAGCAATTGCCGGCGCATTCGAACAGATCGAATCACTGCAAGTTCGCAGCAATCATTCAAAATTTACTGAATCAGGAAATGCCGGGAGGGCCACGCGCTTGCGCGTTGGAGCCTGCCGCGGATAGCGGCAGCCCGAAGATCAGGTCGCGCCAGACGACCCTGTCAGCGACGCGCTCGACCCTAACAACGGAGGCCTGCGGGTCAGCGGTCGGGGTTGCGGTATGAGCCGCGCAGCACAACATGCAACAGGCCCCGTGCGCCTGTTGCGGGTCAGTCGGACCGTCTTGCGATGAGGTCGTAGCGGTGGCGTGCGAACAGATGGCGCCCGCCAGGGGATCGGCCGCGGCGTTGGTAAGCGCCCAGCCGACCGAGATTGGTGCGAATATCTGCACCAACATCGCGATCAGGACGATCGGAAGGAATTTCCTTATCCGCCGGCGCATGACAATAGCCCCATATGTTCCGTAGGTATCATGCTGAGAGTCGGGAGTCGAGATGAGGTTCCCACCCTCTCGCATCGAAAAAGGCGTTTGACGGGACGAGCACCAACTTGAAGGGTCATTGTGGAAAATGATGACAGGTGGAACAATCGGCTACGCTTTTAGGTTCAGGCTACCCGCAGGGTAATAGTCTGGTGGCCCAAGTCTCGGGAGGAACTTGGCGTGCCCAGCGCCGCCCCGTCAAGCAACGATAAACCCTACGTTCGGGGGTAATAGGGTCGAGACAATTTTAAGAGCGGGACATGGTCCTGCTCTTTATTTTTTGAAATCAGTGCGGGATTTACTCGGGAATGCCCATCAGCCGGGACAGCCGCACGACATCGAGTAGACCAGAATAGTAGGCCGCCGCGGCGATACCGTAAATTACCGCTGAAATAATCGTGGTCCAGATCAATTTGCGGACCATCAATGCCTTCACGGGGGCGCCGGGATCGGTACCCGGAGCGGCTTCGTTGCCTTCATGCTGGCTTCGCACACCGAATGGCAGCGTCAGAAACAGTGTGATCCACCAGATCACGAAGTAAATGGCAAGGCCGGAGGAGATCGCATAAGCCATCAGGATTGCTCGATTTCGACCAGCGCGCCGGAAAAGTCCTTCGGGTGAAGGAATAGCACTGGTTTGCCGTGGGCACCGATCTTCGGTTCACCATCGCCGAGAACGCGCGCGCCTTCTCTTATCAGAATATCGCGTGCCGCGATGATATCCGGCACCTCATAGCAGATGTGATGGATACCGCCATCGGCGTTGCGTTCGACGAACTTCGCGATCGGAGAGGCCCCGCCGAGCGGCTGGATGAATTCAATCTTGGTGTTTGGAAGCGCCGCAAACACGGTGATCACCCCATGCTCCGGGAGCGGCACCGCGGCAGAAATCTTTGCACCGAACGCGGTGCCGTAAATCTGCGCTGCCTTTTCGGCATCCCTGACAGCAATGGCCACGTGGTTGAGCCGGCCCAGCATATTATCCCTCCGCAATACCCAGTGGTTCGATTTTAACAGGTCGCGTCCCGCCTACATTGTATTTGATATTCACATCCGGCGTTCGCGAGCAAAAAGAACATCAAGCCCACTTCGCTAGGTCACCAGAACGTGAACATAGCAGAGCGGCTTCTTGCCCCACTCTTCCGCGACCGTTGCCCGCACGGCCCTTCGCAATGACTCGGCCATCGCATCCGGATCGCGCCGCCTCGCCCGCGGCAACGCCTCGACCGTCGAGACCACCGCATCGAAAACGATGTCGTCAAGCTCCTCGCCCGCTCTATTCTTCTCCGGTATCCCGACGAGATCAATCTCCGGATCATCGACCAGTTCACCCTTCTCCGTCACGGCAATCGCCACGAAAACGCAGCCGGCAAATGCCAAGCGCTTCCGCTCGATGACCGCACGCGATTTTGAATCCTCGAGGATAGCGCCATCCTTGTAAAGCCGTCCCGACGGCAGTTCTTCGATGATGCCTGGATCTCCGGGCCCAAGCCGGACCAGATCGCCGTTCTTGCAAATCAGGACTTTTGGCACGCCTGCGGCGCGCGCCAACTTCGCATGTTCGGACAGATGCAAGGCCTCACCATGCACCGGGATCAGCAACTGCGGGCGGACCCATGCGATCATGTCACGCAACTCGTCGCGGCGCGGATGGCCCGATACATGAACCAGTTCGGTGCGATCGGTAATGACCTCGATGCCCTGGGTCACCAGACCATTGATGATCGCGCCGACAGCTTTCTCGTTGCCGGGGATGGTGCGCGAGGAAAAGATCACGGTGTCGCCCCGGTTCAGCGTCACTTCCGGATGATCATCCCTCGCGATACGCGCGAGAGCGGCACGCGGCTCGCCCTGGCTGCCCGTGCACAGCGCCAACACCTTGTCCGCCGGAAGATGGCCATAAACGTCGGCGCTACGGAAATTCTGCACCCCGTCCAGATGCCCCGTCTCGCGCGCGACTTGCACGACGCGCTCCATGGCGCGGCCGACCACCACGACCTCGCGTCCTGCCTCGCGCGCGGCGTCGGCCACTGCGCGCAGCCGCGCGACATTGGATGCGAACGTCGTCACGGCGACCCGGCCCCTGGCGGCCTTCACCAGTTCCGCGATGGTTTTGGCAACTTCGGTTTCGGATGGCGAGCGCCCCTCGCGTACTGCGTTGGTCGAATCCCCGATCAGCGCCAGCACACCTTCGTCGCCAAGTTCGCGCAGCCGCCGCTCGTCGGTCGGCGGCCCGATGATGGGAGTCGGATCGATCTTCCAGTCGCCGGTATGCAAAACGATTCCCGCCACCGTATGAATGGCCAGCGCATGGGATTCCGGAATCGAATGCGCCACCGGAATAAATTCGACGCTGAAGGGACCGATGTCGATGCGACCACCCGATGGCACCACGGTCACCGGGATTTCCGGCGGATTGCGTTCCGCCGCGCATTTGGCCTCGAACAATGCGGCGCTGAATTTCGTGGCGTAGATCGGACATTTCAGACGCGGCCACAAATCGATAATCGCGCCGAAGTGGTCCTCATGGGCGTGAGTCAGCACGAGACCGACGAGGTTCTTCCGTTCCTTTTCGAGAAACCGGATGTCCGGCATGATGAGATCGATACCCGGCAAATGTTCCTCGTCGCCGAAGGAAACGCCAAGATCGACCGCTAGCCAGCTTCGCTGATGGCGGTTGCCAAGCCCGTAGATCGACAGGTTCATGCCGATCTCGCCCACGCCTCCAAGCGGGGCAAACGTCAGTTCATCGGGCCGCGCCATCATGTCACTCCGATCGATGCCGCCGCGCCAAAATACACATCACCGGCGGAGACAGGCACCCGCTTGCCGTCGGACGTCGTGACGATCAAACAGCCGTCCTCGTCGATGGTATCAAAGATGCCTGATATTGCAGATGCTCCGGATTGAATAGAGACGGGCTGGCCGAGCCCCGCTGCCCGGTCGAGCCAAAGACGCCGGATTTCGCCAAAACCACGGCCTCTATTCCAGATTCCGTGAAACTCCACCCAAGCCTCGGCCAGCGCGCGAAACAGATCCTCGGCGCCGATGTCGATGCCGAGGTCCCGCAGCGAGGTCACCGGATACGGCATCCCCTCGGGTGCAGCAACGACATTGATGCCGATGCCGACGACGACCGCCAAACGATCATATGTGACGGTCTCGCCCTCCAGCAGGATTCCTGCGAGCTTCTTCCGGCCTGCCAGCATGTCATTCGGCCATTTCAAACGAAATGTCACGTTGTCCGAGTCTGGGGACCTCATGCGCGCCTCAAGACTGACCGTTTGCAGGGCGGCTTCGAGCGCAAGTCCCGCTACAAAACTCAGTGTGGCGGCCACAGCAGGTGAGGCGTCAATAACTTCGAGAACGCTGCTGGCAAGATTGCCGCGGGGCGCAAGCCAGGCTCGCCGCCGGCGACCCCGTCCCGCGGTCTGTTCAGTCGTCACCAGCCAGATCGGGCCGGTTTCGCCTGCCCGCGCACGCATTAGCGCTTCGGCGTTTGTCGAGCCTATACTGTCCAAGGCAGCGAGCCGGTACCCGGCCGATGTGGCTCGCGGACCGAGCGAAAATGCCATTTAGAATAATGACTTTGCAGCCGCTGTGGCCGCGCTGACCAGCGGCCCCGGGTAAGCGAAGAACAGCATATTGAAGATCGCAGTTACCGCTACCACCGTACGCAATTCGACCCGTACGGCGTCTGTCGCTTCGGCCTGCTCATCGAAATACATCACCTTGATCACGTTGAGATAGTAGAACGCGCCGACCACGCTGGTGATGACGCCGATTACCGAGAGAGTGAACAGCCCTGCCTTGATCGCAGCGGTAAAGACATAGAATTTCGCAAAGAAGCCTGCCAACGGCGGAATTCCCGCCAGCGAGAACAGCAGCATCGCAAAGAAGAACGCCAGCAGCGGATTGGTTCGCGACAGCCCCGCGAAATCGCTGATCTGCTCCAGGGCCTGACCGTTACGGTTCATGGCGAGAATAACGGTAAACGCCCCGAAGGTCATCGCGGCATAGATGGTTATGTAAAGCACGACGCCCTGCGCGCCCTCGACGGTGCCAGCCGCCAGACCAACCAATGCAAAACCCATATGACCGATCGACGAATAAGCCATCATGCGCTTGATATTGCGTTGTCCGATTGCACCGAACGAACCCAGCGCCATGGATGCGATCGCCACGAAAACCACGATCTGCTGCCATTCGGAGGCCACGCCGGAAAACGCCGTCAGCACCACGCGGGTAAACACCGCCATCGCCGCGATCTTCGGCGCCGAGGCGAAAAATGCCGTGACCGGCGTCGGAGCGCCTTCATAAACATCCGGCGTCCACATATGGAACGGCACTGCCGATACCTTGAAGCAGAGACCCGCCAGCAGGAACACGATGCCGAATACAATGCCGATGTTGCCAGTCTTGGCGGCGGCCGCGATACCCGCAAAGCTGACGGTTCCGGTGAAGCCATAGATCAGCGACGCGCCGTAGAGCAGCATTCCGGACGCCAGTGCGCCAAGAACGAAGTATTTCAAACCCGCTTCGGTTGACTTGACGTTGTCACGGTTGCTCGCGGCTACGACGTAAAGTGCGAGGCTCATCAACTCGAGCCCGAGATACAGTATAATCAGGTCGCCCGCCGAAATCAGCACCATCATGCCGACCGTCGAGAGCATCACCAGAATCGCAAACTCGAACATCCGCCGGGACTGGTCTTCGAGAAACTCGCGGGACAGAATAAGTGTCGCCGCCGAACCGGCCAAAGCAACGATTTTCAGAAACCGCGCGAAGTCATCGACGATGAAGCTGCCGCTGAACGTGATCAGCTTGCCCTCCGGCAGCAGAAGCTCAATCACGCCGGTCGCGATAAGAAAGCATATCGCCAGGACCGTAATGAGAGCGGCCGCGCGCTGGCCGCACCAGGCCCCGATCATCAGCAATACCATCGCGCCGATCGCCAGCACGATCTCCGGCAATACGGGAAGCAGTTGATATCCGGCGGCCTCAAACATCATAGCGGGTGTCCCTGACCTGCCATAATCATGGCAGCGCCGCCGCCTTGATGGCGGCGGTCGCGCTTGCATAATTATTGACGAGATTTTGCACAGAAGCCGCCGACAGATCGAGCACCGGCTTCGGATAAACGCCAAACAGGATCGTCAGCACCACCAGCGGCGCCAGCGTCAGGCCCTCGCGGAACGTGAGATCCTTGATGGTCGCAAGCGACGGCTTGACCAGCGCGCCGAACACGATCTTGCGATACAGCCACAAGGCGTAGGCCGCCGACAGGATAACGCCGAGCGTTGCCACCACCGCCGTGGGAATGCTGACCTTGAAGGTGCCGATCAGCGACAGGAATTCACCGACGAAGCCGGATGTTCCGGGCAGTCCGACATTGGCCATCGTGAAGACAAGGAACACCAGCGCATAGAGCGGCATCCGGTTGACCAGCCCGCCATAGGCCGTGATCTCACGAGTATGCATGCGATCGTAGACGATACCGACACAGAGGAACAACGCACCCGACACGATGCCATGGGATATCATCTGGAACACGCCGCCGGCGACCCCCTGCATAGTACCGGCAAAGATTCCCATGGTCACGAAGCCCATGTGGGCCACCGACGAATAGGCGATCAGTTTCTTCATGTCCTCCTGCATCAACGCCACCAGCGAGGTGTAGACGATCGCGATCGTCGAGAGCGTGAAAACCAGCGGTGCGAAATCATGCGACGCGAGCGGGAACATCGGCAGCGAAAAGCGCAGGAAGCCGTAGCCCCCCATCTTCAGCAGGATCGCCGCGAGGATCACGGAGCCCGCCGTGGGAGCTTCAACATGCGCATCCGGAAGCCAGGTGTGCACCGGCCACATCGGCATCTTGACCGCGAATGAAGCAAAGAATGCGAGCCACGCCCAGGTCTGCAGATTGCGCGGCACAGCGGTATGCATCAGCGTCGGAATGTCTGTGGTACCGGCATTCCAGTACAGCGCCATGATCGCCAGCAGCATCAGCACAGAACCGAGCAGCGTATAGAGGAAGAACTTGAAGGTCGCGTAGACCCGACGCGGCCCACCCCAGATGCCGATGATCAGGAACATCGGAATCAGGCCACCTTCGAAGAACACATAGAACAGCAGCAGGTCGAGTGCCGAGAACGTACCGACCATCAACGTTTCCAGAACGAGAAACGCCATCATGTAGGCCGGCACCCGCCGCGAAATCGCCCGCCAGCTCGCAATGATGCAGAATGGCATCAGCGCGGTCGTCAGGATCACGAACGGCAGCGAGATGCCATCGACCCCCATGTGATAGCGAATGCCGGTCGCGAGCCAGGTCGCCTGTTCGACAAACTGAAAACCGCTATTGGCCGGATCGAAGCGCGCCACGAGAAGCAGCGATACCGCGAAGGTGACGATCGTGGTCCACAACGCAATCCAGCGCGCGGTACGGTCCGCGGCTTCGTCACCACCCCGCGCCAGCACATAAACCAACAGCGCACCGAACAGCGGCAGGAAGGTGACGACGGAAAGAATGGGCCAGGTCGTCATCTTACTGGCCTCCCACGCCGAACATGAACCAGGTGATCAGGCCGGCGACGCCGATCAGCATCGCGAATGCGTAGTGATAGAGGTAGCCCGTCTGGAGCCTGACCACATTGCGCGTGACATCCAGCACCCGCGCCGAAACGCCGTCAGGACCGAAACCATCGATGACGAAGCCATCGCCCTTCTTCCACAGGAAGCGGCCAAGCCATTTCGCCGGGCGCACGAAGATAAAATCATACAGTTCGTCGAAGTACCACTTGTTGAGCAGGAACTGGTAGAGCATCTGGTGTTGGCGGGCGAGTTCGACCGACAGATAAGGCCGGCGAATATCGAGCAGCCATGCCACCGCAAACCCCAAAATCATCATCGCCGTCGGCAGGAAGGCAATGGCTTCCGGAATATGATGCATCTCTTCGATGATGTGCGGATGCATTTTGAGGGACTCCCGGAAGAAATCCTCAACGCCATGGCCCGCGAATATCTCCTTGAACGGGTATCCCGCGAGGATTGATCCGGCGGCAAGAATGCCGATCGGAATCAACATCCAGATCGGCGCCTCGTGTGCGGCCTCATAGCGGGCCTTATCGTGCGGCTCGCCATGGAAGGTCTTGAAGATCAGGCGCCATGAATAGACCGAGGTCAAACCGGCGGCGATCGTCGTCATCAGGAAACCATAGAAGCCGAAAGGATTTTGAGACACGAACGCGGATTCGATGATGGCGTCCTTCGAGAAATAACCGGCGGTCAGGGGGAAGCCAGTCAGCGCCAGCGTGCCGATCACCATAACGACATATGTGTAAGGGATGCGGTCCTTCAGGCCACCCATGTTGCGAATGTCCTGCTCGTGATGCATCGCGTAGATCACAGATCCCGAGCCCAGGAACATCAGCGCCTTGAAGAAGGCGTGAGTGAACAGATGGAACATGCCGACGGAGTAAGCCCCCGCTCCCATCGCCACGAACATGTAGCCGAGTTGCGAGCAGGTCGAATAGGCTATGATGCGCTTGATGTCGTTCTGGACGAGAGCGATCGTCGCCGCGAAGAACGCCGTGGTCGCACCGATAAACATCATGAAGGCCTGCGCATGTGGCGCCAGCTCAAACAACGGCGACAGCCGCGCTACCATGAAGACACCTGCGGTCACCATGGTCGCTGCATGGATCAGCGCTGATACCGGGGTCGGGCCTTCCATGGCGTCCGGCAGCCAAGTGTGCAGCAGGAACTGGGCCGATTTTCCCATTGCGCCCATGAAAAGCAGCAGACAGGTCAGCGTCAGCGCATCGACGTCCCAGGCGAGAAAGTGAATTGTCTTTCCGGTCAAGCCCGGCGCCGCGCTGAAGATGGTATCGAAATCGGTCGAGCCGATCAGCATGAACACCGCAAAAATGCCGAGCGAAAAGCCGAAGTCGCCGACACGATTGACCACGAATGCCTTGATCGCTGCCGCATTCGCCGAGGGCTTCTGATACCAGAACCCGATCAGCAAATAGCTGGCAAGACCAACGCCTTCCCAGCCAAAAAACAATTGAACCAGATTGTCCGCCGTCACCAGCACCAGCATCGCGAAGGTGAACAGCGACAGATAGCCAAAAAAGCGCGGGCGGTTCGGATCCTCGTCCATGTAGCCGATGGAATAGAAGTGCACCAGCGACGAGACTGTGGTGACGACGACCAGCATCACCGCCGTCAGCGTATCAACCCGCAACGACCACGCGACTTGCAGGTCGCCCGAATTAATCCACGGGAACAGCGCGATCCGTACGTCGTGCTGCATGAAGCCGACGTCGACCAGCGCCACCCATGACAGACCGGCCGACACAATCAGCAAGATCGTCGTAATCAGCTCGGCGGCGCGCGATCCCGCCGCCGGGGGTTCGCTGACATGATGATCGTCGTGACCATGGGCGCCGCCATGCCCGTGATCATCATGCGCCGTCGCTGCGTGAGCATCACCATGGGCGTCATGATGATCGACCGCGTCGCCGCTTGGGTTGCGCGCATGCGCGCCCACGAGTGCGATCAGTCCGGCGAGGATCGCGCCGATCAGCGGCAGGAAAACGATTGCCTGGATCATGCACCCGCCTCATGGAGCATGACCTCGCGACCAATGAATCCATTGGTCGGGGAAAACCGGTCCTCACTTTTCCGGATCATGCTTCAGCCCTTCATCAGATTGACGTCTTCAACCGCGATCGAACCGCGGTTGCGGAAATACACCACGAGAACCGCAAGCCCGATCGCCGCCTCGGCCGCGGCGACCGTGAGCACCAGCAGCGCAAATACCTGGCCGACGATGTCGCCAAGAAACGTCGAGAAAGCCACCAGGTTGATATTCACCGCCAGCAGGATCAACTCCACCGACATCAGGATGACGATGATGTTTTTGCGGTTGAGAAAAATGCCGAGGATTCCCAGCGTGAACAGGATCGCGGCGACTGCCAGATAGTGCCCGAGCCCGATCGTCATTGCACCCACTCCGCCTCGTCAGCGTCCTGCAACCCCTGCCCGGAGGCAACCTTGCGCACGCTCATGGCCAGTTCGGGAGTCCGGGCGTTCTGGACATTGATATCCTGCCGCTTGACGCTCACCTTGTGCCTCAGCGTCAGCACGATAGCACCGATCATCGCCACCAGCAGCACCATGCCGGCGAGCTGGAAATAATGAATGTACTGCGTATAGAGCACGAGGCCGAGCGCTTCGGTATTGCTGACGTTGCCCGGAATGGCCGCAGTGATCGATTTCGTGACCGTCGGATTGATGGTCCAGCCTCCGACCACAAGCAGCAATTCCAGCAAGAAGATCCCCCCGATCACCAGGCCGAACGGCAAGTACTCGAGAAAGCCCTCGCGCAGTTCGGTAAAATCGACGTCCAGCATCATGATGACGAACAGGAACAACACCGCAACCGCGCCGACATAGACCACCACGAGGATCATCGCGAGAAATTCCGCGCCCATCAGGATGAACAGGCCGGAGGCGTTGACGAACGCCAGGATCAGGAACAACACCGAGTGTACGGGATTGCGCGACGTAATGACCATCGCGGCGGATGCAACGCACACGCCGGCGAACAGATAGAAGAACAGCGCAGGAAGGATCATGCCTGAAAGCCCCCGCCCGTTAACCGCAGCCTTGCCGCGCGCAGGGCGCACCCTCTCCCCCCTTGCGAGGGAGAGTTGGAAAGGGGGGTATTGCGAGTCAGTGCGTTGCGGTTACCCCCCACCCCGCCCCTCCCCCGCAAGGGGAGAGGGAGAAGGAAGGCAACGCTGGATGCTACATTGAGATTGAACATACGCACCTCACCGGTACGGCGCGTCGAGCTCGATCGCTTTCGCGATCTCGCGTTCCCAGCGGTCGCCGTTGGCGAGCAGCTTGGCCTTGTCATAATAGAGTTCCTCGCGGGTCTCGGTCGCGAATTCGAAATTCGGCCCCTCGACAATGGCATCGACCGGACAGGCCTCCTGGCACAGTCCGCAATAGATGCATTTCACCATGTCGATGTCGTAGCGTACGGTGCGCCGCGTGCCGTCGTTGCGGCGTGGGCCGGCCTCGATCGTGATCGCCTGCGCCGGACAGATCGCTTCGCACAGCTTGCAGGCGATGCAGCGCTCCTCGCCGTTTGGATAACGGCGCAGCGCGTGCTCGCCACGGAAACGCGGCGAGATCGGCCCTTTCTCGAACGGATAGTTCAGCGTCGGCTTCGGCTTGAAGAAATATCGCATGGCGAGAACAAACGCCGACACGAATTCGGAGAGCAGAAGCGAACGGGCTGTTGCGTTGATACTCATGACAACCTCACTTCGGCGCGATGCCGGCGAACTGCAACACGCCCGCCACGATAACCACCATCGCCAGCGACAGCGGCAAAAACACCTTCCAGCCAAGCCGCATCAGTTGATCGTAGCGATAGCGCGGCACGATCGCCTTCGCCATCGCGAACAGGAAGAACATGAAAAACAGCTTCAGGGAGAACCAGATGATGCCGGGCACCCACGTGAACGGCGGCAGGTCGATCGGCGGCAGCCAGCCGCCCATGAAAAGAATCGCACCCATCGCGCACATGGTGGCGATCGCGACATACTCGCCGAGCATGAACAACAGATACGGCGTCGAGCCATACTCGACCATGAAGCCTGCGACGAGTTCGGATTCCGCTTCGACGAGGTCGAACGGCGGACGGTTGGTCTCGGCCAGAGCCGAAACGTAGAACACCACGAACATCGGGAACAGCGGCAGCCAGTACCAGTTCAGGAACGTCAGCCACGGCAATCCGATCAGGTTGCCGAGGCCGCGGACATGCTGCGCCTCGACGATAGCCGACAGATTCAGTGAGCCGGCGCAGAGCAACACGGTGATGATCACGAAGCCGATCGAGACTTCATAGGAAACCATCTGCGCCGCCGAGCGCAATGCCGCAAGGAACGGATATTTCGAATTCGACGACCAGCCGGCCATGATGATCCCGTAGATCGACAACGACGAGATCGCGAAGATGTAAAGAATGCCGACGTTGATGTCGGAAATGACCCAGTTCAGATTGACCGGGATCACCGCCCACGCCGCCAGCGCCAGCACGCAGGATACCAGCGGCGCCAGCAGGAACACGCCTTTGTTGGCGCCCGAGGGAATGATCGGCTCCTTCAACACGAACTTCAGAAGATCGGCGAAGGACTGAAACAGACCCCACGGCCCTACCACATTGGGGCCGCGCCGGATCTGCACCGCCGCCCAGATCTTGCGGTCGGCGAGCAGGATGTAGGCGATCGCGATCAGCAGGAGGACGAGCAGCAGAACGCTCTGGCCGATCATCACGATCAGCGGCCAGAGAAAGCCGGTCCAGAATGAGCTTGCGAAGAATTCGGCCATCACGCTCACTCCGCCGCCGTCAGCATGTGACCGGACGCAAGCCGCGAGCACTCCGCCATCACAGCCGAGGCCCGCGCGATTGGATTGGTCAGATAGAAGTCGTGAACCGCGGCCTTGAATGGCGATTTCTCGATGCTGCCGCCCCTGCCCGCAAGGGTTTTGATCGCGCCGGAATCGCCGGCCTCGATCTGGTCGATCCGCATCAGGTGTGGTGTCGCTTTGAAGATCGTCTGCCGCAGCGCGCCGAGTGAATCGTATCCGAGCTTCTTGCCCAAGGCTTCGGACAACGCGCGGATGATTGCCCAGTCTTCCCGCGCCTCGCCCGGCGGAAAGCCAGCGCGGTTCGCCATCTGCACCCGGCCTTCCGTGTTGATGTAGATGCCGGCCTTCTCGGTGTAGGCGGCGCCTGGCAGGATCACGTCGGCGCGATGCGCACCGGTATCGCCATGAGTCCCGATATAGACGACGAATGCGCCGTCCGGCACCTCGATTTCATCGGCGCCGAGTGAGAACAGAATATCGAGCCCGCCGGTTGCGGTCATCTCTGCGACGTTCAGGCCGCCCTTCCGTGATGCGAAGCCGACGTCCAGTGCGCCCACCCGCGACGCCGCATTCTGCAGCACCGCAAATCCGTTCCAGCCGTCCTTCAGCGCACCGATATCGGCCGCGAGCTTCGCTGCGGCCGCGAGTACGGCCGCGCCGTCAGCCCGTGAGGTCGCACCGGAGCCGACCAATACGATCGGGTTTTTCGCACCCTTCAGCACATCGAGAAATTTGTTTTTGCCCGCCGCGAGTTCGGACAGCGAGTCCGGACCCGCGCCGAGATAATCATGGTCGTATGTGAAATCAGCCTTCTCGCCGATCACACCAATCTTGAGCTGTCCGGTCCGCCAGCGCTTGCGGATGCGCGCGTTGAGGATCGCCGCTTCCTTGCGGGGGTTCGATCCCACGATCAGCAGGGCGTCCGCCTGCTCGATGCCCGCGATGGTCGGATTGAAGATGTATGAAGCTCGCCCCAACGCCGGATCGAATGCATCGCCGCCCTGTACTGCAAGATTGCCCGAGCCGAGCTTCGATAGCAGGTCCTTCAGCGCGAACATCTCTTCCACGGCTGCGAGATCGCCGGCGATCGCGCCGATCCGGTTGCCGTTCGATTGCGCGATTTTCGCAGCGACCGCAGCGAACGCTTCGGGCCACGAGGCTGCGCGCAGCTTGCCGTCTTCGCGGATATAGGGCCGATCAAGCCGCTGGGTGCGCAGCCCATCGACGATGTGGCGGGTCTTGTCGGAAATCCACTCCTCGTTCACCGCCTCATTGACGCGCGGCAGGATGCGCATCACTTCGCGTCCGCGGGTATCGACCCGAATGGCTGAGCCGACCGCATCCATCACGTCGACGGATTGAGTCTTGCCGAGCTCCCAGGGCCGTGCGGCGAATGCGTAAGGCTTGGAGGTCAATGCGCCGACCGGACAGATATCAACGAGATTGCCCTGCAATTCCGATGTGAGCGCGCTCTCAAGGTAGGTGGTGATCTCCATATCCTCGCCGCGGCCGGTCGCGCCCATTTCCGGCGCACCGCACACTTCCGCGGAGAAGCGCACGCAGCGCGTGCACTGGATGCAGCGGTTCATCGAGGTCTTGACCAACGCACCGAGATACTTGTCCTCGACGGCGCGCTTGTTCTCCGCAAAACGCGAGGTATCGACGCCATACCCCATCGCCTGATCCTGCAGATCACACTCGCCGCCCTGATCGCAGATCGGGCAATCGAGCGGATGATTGATCAGCAGAAATTCCATCACGCCTTCGCGCGCCTTCTTCACCATCGGCGACCGCGTGGAGATTTCCGGCGGTTCTCCCTTGGGTCCCGGACGGCAATCGCGCACGCCCCAGGCGCAGCTCGCGACCGGCTTCGGACCACCCTTCACCTCGACAAGGCACATCCGGCAATTGCCCGCGATCGACAGCCGCTCATGGTAACAGAAGCGCGGAATCTCGGCGCCCGCAGCCTCGCACGCCTGGAGCAGCGTATACTCGGCGGGCACGTCAATCTCTTTGCCGTCGATGATAAGCTTTGTCATGGCCCTACTCCGCCGCAACCATATGCGCGGGATCGAGGATGCCCTGATCGTCGCGGTCGGCCTTGTGCGAATATTCGGTGATGCGCTCCTCGATCTCATGACGGAAATGCGCGATCAGCCCCTGGATCGGCCAGGCCGCCGCATCACCGAGTGCGCAGATGGTGTGCCCCTCGATCTGCTTGGTGACCTCGAGCAGCATGTCAATCTCGCGCTTGTGAGCGCGCCCTTCAGCCATCCGGGTCAGCACCCGCCACATCCAGCCGGTGCCCTCGCGGCACGGCGTACACTGACCGCAGCTCTCGTGCTTGTAGAAATAGGAAATGCGCGCGATCGCCCGGATCAGGTCGGTCGACTTGTCCATGACGATGACGGCGGCGGTGCCGAGACCGGAGCGCAGCTTGCCGAGGCTGTCGAAATCCATCGGCGTATCGATGATCTGCTCGG